>DATICK010000022.1:0-11227 GCA_035456865.1 Sulfuricaulis sp. | reverse complement strand
GGGGATGTAATCACCGCGTTTGGAACCATGATATTCGCCCCGTTCTCCGACTGGCGCGCGCAGTACCCGACCACCTTCATCATCGATCCCTACTTCACGGCCATCATCGTCAGTGGATTGATTGCCTCCTCCCTTTGGAGTACCACGCGCCGGCCGGCCGCGATCGGACTCGCCGTGCTAGTCGCTTACGTAGGATTTCAGGCCGTGCTGCATCAGCGTGCGACCGCGGTGGGCGAGGCTTATGCGGCGAAACATCAACTGGACGCGGGACGGGTTCAAGCCATCCCGCAGCCGTTCTCACCGTTCAACTGGATGATCGTCTTGCCGCAGAAGGACGCCTACTATCTCGCTTATGTCAGTCTCTGGCGCAGCGAGATACCGGAATTTCCGCCCGCCGGCGCCAACTGGCTATACCAGGTGAATGCCTCATACTTTCCGGTAGCCGATGCCATCTGGAAACGCGTACCCCGCTTCGGAGCCGGCAATGAGGCCAATCTGGCGGAACAGGTGTGGTACTCCGAGGCGCTCGCGCCTTTCCGCCGCTTCGCGGAATTTCCGGCGTTGTATCGCGTGGATCATAAAAAAGATGGTCTGTGCGTATGGTTCAACGATCTGCGCTTCGCGCTCGCCGGAAGAACCATGCCGTTCCGATATGGAGCATGCCAAAACGGGACCGACACCGTCTGGCGCATACACCGTCTGTTCAGCGACGACAACGGGCTGGAAATCCTCGACGCCATTCCGCATTAATAATTCTTCCGTCACACTGAACTCGGAGAACACAGGGATTTCGGAAATAACCTGGTACCATTTTTTCTCTGTGTTCTCTGTGGGCTCATAGCTAATACATATCCATCGGGTCGACATCGAGCGACCAACGCACCTTTTTGCTGAATTTCGACTCGGCCAATTGCTCCACCCATTGACTCAAAAAAGCATGTAACGGAGCACGTTTCGATGACTGCACCAGCAGTTGCGCGCGGTAGCGCCCGGCGCGCCGTTCCATGGGCGCAGGGACCGGCGCCATGATTTGCACGCCTTTATCAGGCATCAGTCGCGCAGCAAGCGCATGCGCTTCGTGGAGAATTTTGAGCGCGGCGCCTGGCGCCGGCGATTCGGCGCGCAACAGCGCGAGATGGCTGTAGGGCGGGTAGCCGGTTTCACGGCGCTCGGTGAGCGCAAACCCGGCAAAGCCGTGAAAATCGTGCCTCTGCAACGCGTTGAACAAGGGGTGATCAGGATGCCAGGTCTGGATCAGCACCTCGCCCGGCTTGTCGGCGCGGCCGGCGCGGCCGCTGACCTGCATGATCAACTGGAACAGACGCTCGCTGGAGCGGAAGTCCGTCCCGTACAGTCCCTGATCGGCGTTGAGTATCCCGACTAGCGTGACGTTGGGAAAGTCATGGCCCTTCGAGAGCATTTGCGTGCCAACCAGGATGTCGGCCTCGCCGGCGTGGACACGTCGCAGTTTTTCCTCGAGCGCGCCTTTGCGGCTCGTGCTGTCGCGATCGACACGCTCGATGCGCGCCTTCGGGAAAAATTTCGTCAGCGCCCCTTCCACGCGCTCCGTACCTTCGCCGAGCGGATGCAGATTTTCCCCCTGACAGGACGGACAGCGCCGCGTCATTTCCTGCTCGGCACCGCAATGATGGCAAAGCAGCTTCTGCCTCTTGTGGTGCAGCGTCAGCTGCGCATCGCAGCGCCGGCACGGCGCGACCCAGCCGCAGTCGAAGCACATCCACACCGGGGCAAATCCGCGTCGGTTCAGAAACAGAATGCTCTGCTCGCCCTTCGCGAGCCGTGCCGCGATCGCCTCGCGCAACGGCAGTGACAGGCCTTCGCTGGGCTTGAGCCGCCGCATGTCGAGCAGACGCACCTCGGGCATGCCGGCGCCGCCGGTGCGGTCCGGAAGTTCCAGCAAGGTGTACGTACCGTCGCGTGCATTCCGCAGACTTTCCAGCGAAGGCGTGGCCGAGCCCAACACGATGGGAATTTTTTCCCGCGAAGCGCGCATCACGGCCACGTCGCGAGCCGAATAACGGAAGCCGTCCTGCTGCTTGTAAGAGGCGTCATGCTCCTCGTCGACCACGATGAGGCCGAGATTCTTAAAAGGCGTGAACACGGCGGAGCGAGTGCCGAGGACTATTGGCGTTTTTCCGTCACGCGCGGAAAGCCAGGCATTCACGCGCTCCTGATCGTTCAGCCCCGAGTGCAGCACCGCGATCGGAACGCGAAAACGCCGTTCAAAACGGCCGACCAGCTGGGGCGTGAGGCTGATTTCCGGCACTAGCGCCAGTGTCTGCTTTCCCTGTGCCAGCACTTGTGCAATGACATTCAGATAGACCTCGGTTTTGCCGCTACCGGTGACGCCGTGCAGCAGGTAAGGCTGAAAGCGGCCAAGATCCGCGGTGATCGTGGCTACAGCGGATTGCTGTCCCGGATTGAGTTTCGGCGAAGCTTCGGTATCGCGATCGAGACCGGGGCCAGAATCACGCTGGTGACTGCTCACCCACCCTTTGGCAAGCATTGCCTTGAGCCCTGCCGCCCAACGGGGCGAGATTTGTGCCAATTGCACCGCGTCGAGTCCCTCCGGTGCCGCCGCCAGGACTTGCAGCAATCGCTTTTGTGCCGGCGCGCGCTTCAGGGTTTCCGGATCCACGGCCCTGGCTTCGGACGTAAGTGTCCATACGGTCACACCACTGATGACAGCGGCACGGCCCTGACGCAGACGCGCGGGCAGGGCCGCATGAATCACCTCGCCGAGAGGATGGTGATAGTAATCGGCCGCCCAGCGCAGCAGGTCCAGCAGCGGCGGCGCGAGCAGGGGGACGGCATCCAGCGACTCGGTGATCGGTTTGAGCCGGCTATGGGGCAGATCGCTTCGCGCTACTTCACCCACCACTACACCCACCACCTCGCGACGGCCGAATGACACACGCACGCGCGTGCCGTATGGCAATTCAACCGGAGATAAATAATCAAACGCGCGACGCAGAGGAGTGGGGACGGCCACTTGGACGATGTGCGAGGACGCAGCCATGGCCGCGACTCTAACACGGGCGGCCGCGCCGCCACCCGAGGTATGGCGCTTTCGGAGGTGACTGCGAAGCGGCACAGGATAAGCTTCTCTTCGAGCGTGACAACCTAATGTCTCCGCTCCCAAGGAGTAATTGCCAATAGCGATGCGTATTTGCTGTGCAAATCGTGAAACACTGCGGCTCCACGTTCACAGCATTATCAGGAAGTCCTGCTAACCGCTTGTATCTAAAAGGTGCGGACGTTACTAACAAAATCTGTGGATAACAATGTTAATGACAGGACAGTCGCTATTTCAGCGCTGGGAAATTTCAGTGGTTTTGTTAGATTGATTAAAAAATAAACTGAGCTGTTTTTCTTATAAAAATCAGTTGCCTATGTGAAAATTCCCGCTATTTCTCAAGGCATATTTGCCCGGAAGGAATTTGCTGTTTTTTCACGTGATTGACTGTGCATAAAGTAGACAGCCGGAACATTATCATTTAGGAAAAATGCCTGCAATTTGAGCACGCCGTGGCTAGGCAGCAGACACCACAACGATTAGGATGCGGGCAAACATGGATGAGGGCTTGGATTATGGCGGGTTAGCGACGTGATCAGCCTGCGCAAGACCCCAGGATCGCGGACAATTCAACCACAGCTGGCTCGACATCTCACATACGTTTTCCTTTGCTGACCATTACGACCCCGGTCAGCTGGGCTTTTCGGTCCGGCGCGTGATCAACGAAGACATAGTCGCGCCGGGCAAGGGCTTTGCGACCCATGGGCACTGGGATAGTGTTAACGGGCAGACACTCATGACGGGAGACGGGACGCGCATTAGCAACGAGACGGAAATCCGCCTGACCGGCCAACAAAATGCTGAGGCCCTGCTATTCGATCTTCCGTGACTCTCGGTACAGATTTTCAGCCATTTCAAACCCGCGACAAGGAGGAAGAACATGAAGAAAGCATGTAAATGGGCGCAACAATACGGGTCGCTGATCGGCCGGCTACTGCTGGCGAATCTGTTTGTCGTCTCCGGATTCAAGAAGATCACCGGCTTTGCCGGGGCGGCGGGCTACATGGCCGCCAAGATGCCGAGTCTCGATCCCAATCTGATCAAGCTGATGCTGGTGGTGACCATTGCCGTGGAGCTGGGTGGCGGTCTGATGGTGCTGATTGGCTGGCAGGCGCGCTGGGCGGCCACGGCGATTCTGTTATGGATGATTCCAGTCACATACGTCTTTCATGCCTACTGGGGGCTGCCACCGGATCAGATGCAGATGCAATTCATCCAGTTCCATAAAAACATGGCGATCATGGGCGCCATGCTATACATCATCGCCTACGGGTCCGGCCCCTTCAGTCTCGGCAGGGATAACTGCTAGCGGCGGCAGTCGGCGGCGGTACAGCTGCGGAAAAATTCGAAGAAGCAATATCGCTGAACACCTGTTCAGTTATGCAGGCGTATCAGCTTGGGATGGCGCTTGGCCAGACCCCAGGATGACTGCTTGAGCCACACGGCGAGTTCTTCCGCCGACAACGGGCGGCTGATGTAGTTCCCCTGCGCGGTGTCGCACCCCAGTTCGCCCAAGCGATTGAGGGTTTCCTCATTCTCAACGCCTTCTGCCACGACCTCGAGCTTCAGGTTGTGCGCGAGATCGACGCTGGTGCGCACGATGGCCGCGTCATTTTCGTCGCGCACCATGCCTATGACGAATGACTTGTCGATCTTGATGGTGTTGACCGGCAGTTTTTTCAGGTAGGACAGCGAGGAGTAGCCGGTTCCGAAATCGTCAATGGCGATTCTCAGGCCCATCGCCGACAGGCGCGTGAGCACCTCGAGGGCACGCTCCGGTTCCGTCATCACTGCGCTCTCGGTGATCTCGAGCTCCAGCCAATGCGGTGAAATCTGCAGCGCCGCGAGCTGCTCGGCGAACGCATCGGCCAGGTATGGATCCTGCAAGTCGCGCACCGACAGGTTCATGGAGATGGTAATCGGCACGCCCTTGTCCTGAAGCATCTGCCCTTGCCGCAGGGATTCGTTCAGTACCCAGGGGGTAAGACTGCGGATCATGCCGGTCTGTTCCAGCAGCGGGATAAAGGTATCCGGCAGCAACAGTTCCTCGCGCGGATGATTCCAGCGCACCAGCGCCTCCACACCCGTGACCTGGAAAGTTTTGAGATTGACCTTCGGCTGGTAGTAAAGCACGAACTGCTCCTGCTCCACGGCATGGCGCAGTTCGCCGAGCAAGGTAAGGCGCGTAGAGTTGTGCTGGTCGAGCTTGCTGTCGTAAAGGGCATGTCCGCTGTTGGCATGCTTGGCCGAATACATGGCCACGTCGGCGCGCTGTATCAGGATATTCGCGTCCACGCCGTGGTCGGGGTAAAGCGCAACACCGATGCTCGCGCCGATGTCGAGACTTTGCTCCTGGATTCGGAACGGCGCGCGCAGTGCCTGCAACAACATGCGCGCAGCCATGGTCGCGTGTTTATCGCTGACCGCGGGCAACAGAATGGCGAATTCGTCGCCACCCATGCGCGCCACTGTATCGATATCGCGCAGCTTGCTGCGCAAGCGCGCTGCAACTTGCTGCAGCAGCAGGTCACCGACTTGATGTCCCAGGGTATCGTTGATGTCCTTGAAACGATCGAGATCCATCAGCAGCAACGCGAACGGCCGGTAGTCGCGCTTGGCCTCTTCGATCGCCTGTTGCAGGCGCTCATGGAACAGCATGCGATTCGGAAGTTTCGTCAGCGGATCGGCAAACGCAAGGCTTTCGAGACTGTCGTAAAGTTCCTTCAGCCGCGTCGACATGCAGTTGAATCCAGCGCCGAGTTCCGCGATTTCCCTGTTTCCGGTGGTCATCACGTGCTCGCCAAAATGGATTTTGTCAGAGCGTAACTTGCGCACCTGGGTCACCAGGGTTTGCAGCGGTTTAACGGTGATTTTCTGGATGATAAACCACACGATCAGGACTGCCAGCAATGCCGCGCCGGCGGCCGCCGTCATGGCCATATTTTCTGTATCTGCCAGACCGTCATAAAACGGCGCCATGTCTCTGAGGGCGGCAATGGTGAGCATCGACTTGGCCGGCGCATAAACATTCAGCGTCTGTTCCGCAATGATGGCGCGTTCCATGTCTTGATCCGACTTCGGCCAACCGGCGGACTTGTACAGCACGGTGCCGTCGGCCAGACTGAGCTTGAGTGATAGACCCGCCAAAACCGACTCCGCGGCGGTAAAGTTGCGTAACATGTTATAGACAATCTTCAGGTAGCCGTCGCTGGAATTCTCTCCCAGTGATTGGAAAAATTCGTAGTGCATTTCCTTGCCGACGATGCATATCCCGCCAATGGGCTTGAGACGTTCGGTGCCGATGCGGCGCGCGGCTTGGGCACGCAGGTTCTGGCACGACGTCTGATTCGGATCGATGTCCAGCAACTGCCACGGCGTGCTGGCGATCGGGTTGAAATCCCCATCCAGCACCTGAAGCGCGATCAGGTCTGATTCACCGGTTTTGAAAATGGGGTGCTGCGAAAGCTTGTTAAGCTGGTGGCTTGCCATTGGGACATTCTGCGTGCGAACAGCCGCCATCAATTCCGGATTGGACTTGGCAATCTGCACGATTCCGCGTGATTCGTTATCGATCTCCTTTCGCAGAATCGCAAGCCAGGTCCGCGCCTGCTCGTTGACTGTGGCGCGTTGGGATTTAAGTGAAAAATCTTGCCAGACGTGTCCGCTCGCAAGCACGAAAATTGCGCACAGCAATCCCATCACCGCTATCGCGGTAATGAGGCTGGCGCGCATCGATATCTGGTTAAGTTGCATCGTTATTCTTGATCGCCATCGTCGTTTCCGGACGACTAACCAATGATGCGAATCCTTTCGCTGATGTCCCCGATCCATTGGAACTCCAAGCACCTCCTGGTATGTCAATTCCCTGACCCGCTGGCTGAAATAGCCAGCGCTACTCAGCGGCGGTCTGGAAAAATGCTGCAAATCTAATGCCATAAGGGAGCCAATTTTATAATATTTATAATCAAATACTTACACATCTATGATGCAGAAAAACTCGGAAAAACTCGCAAAATTTCGCACTCACAGCGATGAACGACGAAATTGGTCGGCTTTTCGGCAAAAAAAACTGCCATTGTCTGGCAGTCCGATGGCGGGCCGCGGCTTCTCGCGCACCGACTTTATCCCTACATTAATGGGCCCAGCGGGGACAAAATGGAAACAATCTGGACAACGGTGGCACAGCGCATCTCCGATGCCACGGGCGCAGCGTTTGTGGCCCGTTCACAACATGCCGTCGGCGGCGGGTGCATCAATAGCTCCACGGTTCTCCAGGATGGCAAGCGCCGTTATTTCGTCAAGCTCAATGACGCAGCACGTTTCAGCATGTTCGAGGCGGAAGCGGAGGGTCTCAAGGATATCGCGCGGACACGCAGCGTGCGCGTCCCCGAACCGGTGTGCTGGGGCACGGCCGATGGTTCCGCATTTATCGTGCTGGAATATCTCGATCTGAAAGGCACCGATTCGCGCAGCCTGGAAAAGCTCGGACAACAACTGGCGCAGATGCATCGTGCCACGCATGATCGATTCGGCTGGCGCATGGACAACACCATCGGCTCGACACCTCAGATCAACACACCCGCTTCCGACTGGCTCGAGTTCTGGCGCGATCGTCGCTTGGGCTTCCAGCTGAAGCTGGCAGCCCGGCATGGCCGCAGCCTCATGAACAAAGGTGAGCGATTGATGGTGGACCTGGGAGAATTTTTTCATGGTTACCGGCCGTCACCGTCGCTGTTGCACGGCGACCTGTGGGGCGGCAACGTCGGCGCGGCGGAACAGCAGCCGGTGATCTTCGATCCCGCGGTTTATTACGGTGACCGCGAAGCGGACATTGCCATGACCGAATTGTTCGGCGGATTTTCAGCCCGGTTCTATCAGGCGTATCAGGAAACCTGGCCGCTCGATGCCGGCTATAAAGTGCGCAAAAACCTGTACAACCTTTACCACATCCTCAACCACTTCAATCTCTTCGGCGGCGGTTACGGTTCACAGGCGGAGCGCATGCTGGACTCGCTCTTGGGTGAACTGCGTTAAGCGCTTACGGCCTGGCGAAACCGATGAGCGTTTCGCGCAGCTCTTTTTTCAGGATCGCCGCAGCCTGATCCAGTGCCCGCTGTCGGGACACGGCATGATCCTGGGCTGAAGCCTTGATGTCCCAGCGCCGGCTGCCGCGCACGCGATCCGCGGCGATTTCCCGAAGCGTGACTTCCATCGTGCCGCGCTGCCAGTACCACCCGTCCCGCAAGCCCAGATCGTCCAGCGCCAGATTCGCGACCAGAACGTAATCCGTTTTCTCGCCGGTCGCGATCAGAAATCCGGCGCCGGCTACCGCGCCGCTGACGGCAGCGGCGAACCCGGGAGGCGCGTCGGGGGCGGTCTGAACCGCCACTCGCACACGCTTGAGGAGATCGGCGAGATCGGCGTCGAGCTTCGCGATATTCCATTCGGATTCGGCGCCGCGTCCGGTCGGGTCCACGATGCGCAGGGATTTCTGATAAGCCGCACGCTCCCTTTGCGCGTCCAGCGCGTGCTGAGCGGCGCCGATTTTCATCAGGATATCCGCCGCGGCGCGCGACTCGTCGAGGTATTTACGCGTGGCGGCGTCGAGGCGCTCGATTTCCTGGCGCAGGCGCATGGAAGCTTGCAAGCGCGGCAACACCGCGAGCGCATGCTGCGTCCCGGTCTGGGGGTCCTGCCAGACCTCGGCGATCTGAATGCCCTCGACAATCTGATCGGCATGGGTGGTGACCCGGCGAGAAGCTTGTGCGGCATATTCGCTGGCGGGTTTTGCTTTCTTATCGGCGCTGTCCGATTTCTGATGGAAGGTCTGAATGTCCTCGCTTTCCACGGCCACGGCCACTTCAAAAATTTTCACCAGGTCGGCACGGGCCCGGTCGCGTGCTTCCTCCGCCGTGGCTGCCTGCCCGCGACCAACCAGGTATTGCTCGCTGGGATACTTTTCCGCAGGGCCGTTGATCCAGTCTGGCATGGCGGGGTGGGAGGCGCATCCGCCCGTCGCGATCAGGAATACCGCCAACGTCGCCGCGAGAAGTGAGCCCGGGACGGCGCGAGAAGTGGTACAGGGACGCACCGGTAACGGAGCCGAGGACGCAGAAGCGCGCCCGGGATGGCGCGGTTGCGGAGCCGAGGACGCAATTCGGGCCTGAGGACGGAAGGGAATTTTCATCGTGGTCTCCTCGGGGTTGTCACGTTGGGCGCAATCCAGTGGGGCGAGAGATAGGTCTTCGCGCCCTGGCGTATGGTGATATTGGCGTGTTCCTGCGTGGCCACGATCTGACCATAATCGCCCAGCAAATCGACTTTAACCGTGTAGGTTCCGGGCGGCAAGGGCACGCGCGCAAGATAGACGCGCGACGGCAACGTCAGCCAGCTGCGCGTGTCCGCACGCTCCGTCACCAGCCCGGCGATTTCCACCGCCAAGGCGGCCACGGCCGCGCCCGCATTGTTCTGGTTCTGCTGGCGCGCGCTCTCGCGCGCGGCCTTGGCCATCTGCGCCTTGACCACCGCGCGCGCTACGGCACGTGCCGTGATCGCCGGCATCCTCGCCTCCAGGTCCTTGACGGCGATGGCACCGATGTCCTCGGCCAGTTCCGCCGGCGCGCTGACGTCCCCCGCGGCCACGCGCGCACCGGAGACCGGCGTAAAACGCGTTTCGAAATACGGCAGGGAGATGCGCACGATATGGCCCGAGGCGGGATCCACGAGGGTGGCGGCCTGCTCGCGCTTGATCGGGGCCAGACCGTCGTTCAGGATGAAGACCAGCTCGCCTTTCTGCGCCAGTTCTTCGGCGCTCATCCAATGTTCGATCTGGAATTCCTTCTGGTATTGCCGCATCACCTGTGACAGTCCCAGCTGCTGCGACAGTCGCAACAGGTCGTGCTTGAGATAGTTCGGGACTGTGACTCCGTATTTCTCGCTATAACGGCGATAGGCATCGTAGGACTGGCGGTAGGAGATCATCGCGTCGCTGCGCTCGCCCATTTCCTCATAGATCATGCCCGTGAGGTAACGCGCGAGCGCGTCCTCGGTATAACGGCTTTCGGGAATCTTCTGGGTAATTTCGCGCAGCCGTTCGTCTACCTGTAAGGCCTCGACCCGCGCGTCGATGAGATCGCCCAATTGCAGGTAATTGAGCGCCGTGTACAGGTGCACCAGCACCTGCTCGTAGGTTTCGCCGGTGTAGCTGCGTGTCGCGTCGTTGATCGCAAACGACAGGGCCTGCTCACGGATACTCACGCCGTAGAGTTCGTCCATGCTTGCCTTGGCCGCTTCAAACGTCCGGTTGGAGGCGGCGAAATCGCCGCTCATGCGCTCCAGCATCGCCTTGTTCAGGAGGTGCACCACCTGGTCGCGCTTGGGGTAGCGCTGTTTTTCGAACGCCTGCAGTGCCGCCCCGAAGTTCTGCGCCGCCATGTCGTTTTCGATGACGCTGAAGGAATCGCTGTAGCTGGCGCAACCGGCGAGCGCCAACAGGACGGTCGCCAGGACCCACCCTGGCGGCGGGAAGACACGGATAGCGCGCCGGAGGCGCATGACGGCCCGCCGGGGATCAGTAACGGAGATTGCCGCGCTTGACGAACTTCTTGATCTTCTTCTGCCCAATCCAGGTTTTCACGTTGTCCGCGAGGCTGATGAGCGTGAGGTCCACCTGATAATACCGCACCTGGCTCGAACCGGAGGTATCGATAATGGTATTGATCGTTCCCTTGAGCATGTAATCGGCGCCAATCTCCTGGCCCATGGGCTTGCGCGTGGCCTCGGCGGCATTAATGTCCTGGTCCTTGCGCTCCTCGCGGATTTCGCCGCGTTCGCCTTTGGAGGCGACGAACTGGATCTTGCCGGAATTGATGAGGGCACGCTCCATATCGGCGGTGAAGGTGTTCACGTTGACGTGCTCATGGCTGAGATTAAGCACCTCGCCCACGATCACGGCGGGCTTCTTTTTGTGCGTGCGCGTGAACTCCGGCAGCCAGTCGCGCGACAGCACGTCCTGGATCATCTCCTCGGAAACCAGGCGCGAGTCGGTGTCGTTCCAGGCCCCGGAAAGGTCCTTGACCTCGGCCGTGTCCATGCGCTCCACCGACGTGCCGCAACCGGCGATGGACAGGG
>DATICK010000021.1:0-6510 GCA_035456865.1 Sulfuricaulis sp. | reverse complement strand
TACAAGCCGCGGACCAATCCGTACGCTTTCCAGGGCTACGGGGCGAAGTGTTTGCCGTACGTGTTCGAGCTCGCGGGCAAGTACGGCATCAAAGTCATCGCGATGGAGATCACGCACGAATCGCACATCGACGAGATCAACGATGCGCTTGCGAAGACGGGCCAGCCGACCGGCGTGATGCTGCAGATCGGCACCCGCAACACGCAGAACTTCGAGCTCTTGAAGCTCGTCGGCCGGCAACAGGAATTCCCGGTGCTGATCAAACGCGGTTTCGGCATCACGCTCGACGAGTCGCTCAACGCCGCCGAGTACCTCGCTTCGGAAGGCAATCGCAAAGTCGTCTTCTGCTTGCGGGGCATGAAGACGAACATGGGCGATCCGCACCGTAACTTCGTCGACTTCGCGCACGTGCCGGTGATCAAGCGCCTGACGCGCATGCCGGTTTGTATCGACCCGTCGCACTCCGTCGGCTCGCGCGACCGCGCGCCCGACGGCATGCTCGATATCTCGCACGTGACGGCGCAGGGCGTGATCGCCGGCGCCAACATGGTCCTCGTGGATTTTCACCCGGCGCCGGCGAAGGCCCTGGTCGACGGCCCGCAAGCGCTGCTGCTGGAAGAGCTACCCTACTTTTTGGAAGACATCGCGATCGCGCGCGAGGCCTACGAAAAGCGCCGAGCGCTGACGCAACGCTTTCGCGCGTCACACTGATTTGTGCTGATTTCATCGGTGATCCCGCGCACCCGCCGCTCGTTCATCGGACGGATTTCGGAAATAAAGTAAACGGATTACTTTGCCGTGTTGTAGAGCACGTCCGCGATTAGGCGTGTTTTCTTTTCGATGAGAACAACGTTGCGACCGACCTTCTGGCGCTCATGAGATGACGGTAATGGCGAGAGCTTCCGCTCCAGTGCGGGCGGCAGGGGTTCCGCCCCGATGTCGGCAGGCAGCCATCCACCCCTGATCAGGGGCATCGATCCTGGGGATGTTTTTGCAGGGGCGGATTTCCGGTAGTAATTCTCGATCGCCGCACGGTCGCCGGCGCTGAACCGGACCACGGTGGCGGTGCTATTTTCCTTGACCGCCACGCGGCCGGCGGTGGCGGCGCTATCGTCCTTGATTTCCACGCGGCCGGACGTGGCGGTATGAGCCGCGCAGCCGAGCATCAGCCCACTCAGCGCGAACAGCAGAAATTTGTGCATAGCGACTACTTCTTCCCCGGATAATGCCGCAGCGTCTGACCCACGTAGATCTGGCGCGGACGGTCGATGCCATGGGACTCGCCCTGCAGTTCGAGCCAGTGACTGGCCCAGCCGGCGGTGCGTGCGACCGCGAACACGGCGGTGAACATGTTCATCGGGAAACCCATGGCGCGCAGCAGGATCCCGGAATAGAAATCCACATTCGGGTACAGTTTGCGCTCGATGAAGTACTCGTCCTTGAGGGCGATTTCCTCGAGGCTCATGGCGATTTCGAGCAGCGGGTCGTCCTTGCCGAGATGCGCCAGGACCTTCTTCGCCTGCGCCTGAATGACGAGCGAGCGCGGGTCGAAGTTCTTGTAGATGCGGTGGCCAAAGCCCATGAGACGGAATGAATCGTTTTTATCCTTGGCGCGGGCGATGGTCTTAGGGATGTTTTCGACCGAGCCGATCTCCATCAGCATCTTGAGCACCGCCTCGTTCGCTCCGCCGTGCGCCGGCCCCCACAGCGAGGCGATACCGGCGGCGATGCAGGCGAAGGGATTCGCGCCGCTCGAAGCCGCCAGACGTACGGTCGAGGTCGAGGCGTTTTGTTCGTGGTCGGCGTGCAGGATAAAAATGACATCGAGTGCACGCGCCAGAACCGGATCGACGACGTACTCCTGGGCCGGCGTGCCAAACATCATCTGCAGGAAGTTCGAAGCATAGTCGAGCCGATTGTTCGGATAGCGCTGCGGGCGTCCGATCGAATAGGTATAGCTGGCCGCGGCCAGCATCGGCATTTTGGCGACGAGACGCGTGGCGGCCAGATGACGGTCGTTGGCGTCGCGGATATTCATGACGTCGTGATAGAACGCCGACAGCGCCCCCACCACTCCCACCATGACCGCCATCGGATGGGCGTCACGGCGAAACCCGCGGTAAAAGGACAGCACTTGCTCGTGCAGCATGTTATGGCTACCGACGGACAGGTCGAACTGCTTGCGCTGTAACGACGTCGGCAGTTCGCCGTTCATCAGCAAATAGGCCACCTCGATGAAATCGCTGTGTTCGGCCAGATCCTCGATTGGATAACCGCGGTAAAGCAGGATGCCCTTGTCGCCGTCGACGAAAGTGATGGCACTCTTGCACGCGGCGGTGGAGCGGAAACCCGGGTCGAAGGCGAGCAGGTTATGCCGGGCATACAACGTCTGGATGTCCACGGCGCTGGGGCCGAGCGTGCCTTCCAACACCGGCAGGCTGCCGTCGCCCTGCTCTTCAGAGATCACTGCATTGACGTATTTGGTTGCCATGTTATGCGTCCGCCTCGTCAGCCGAAAACCTAAGAATTGACCATATCATAAGGACTGTCCAGCAGAAAAAGTCCCTGGAACGACTTTTCTGCATGCATTCAGGTCTCAAGGGCGCTCATAAACCCATCTGAGCACCGCCTCCTGCACCGCCTGCCCGGCGGCGGTATCGGCGCGCGAACTGTTATGCAGGCACACTACCGCCATACGCCGGCCGGCCCGGTCCTGCACGTAACCCGCGACGCTGCGTACGTCGCGCAGGCTTCCGGTCTTGAGATGCATATTCCCTTCGAGCCCGTCTCCGTTGAACCGTTTGCGCAGCGTTCCGTCCATGGCCGAAATCGGTAGCGAGGAAACGAACTCGGGCATGAAGGGACTACGCCAAGCGGTGAGCAGGACTTCGCCCAAGTGGCGCGCGGAGATCGCCTCCTCGCGTGACAGACCGGCGCCGTTTTCGAGCACCAGTTCCGGGAAATCGAGCCGACGCTGCTTGAGCCATTCGTGCACCACCTGAATGCCCTTGTCCGTCGTGCCCGGGGCGCCGTTCCGCTCCGCGCCCAGCGTGAGTAACAACTGGCGGGCCATGACGTTGTTGCTGTACTTATTGATGGAACGAATGATATCGGCCAGCGGCGGTGAGTCCACCGTAGCCAGCAACCGCGCTCCGGCCGGGACCGTGGCTTCGCGCGCCTCACCCTCGAAACGCCCGCCGAGATCGGTCCACAGCGAGCGGAACATTCCTAATAGATAAGGCACCGGTTCGGACACGACGCGAAACAATTCATTGTCGCCGCAATCTGTGTCATAAGTTCCGCTGAAAACGACGCGGGTCTGATCCTTATGATGCCTGACCTTCATGCCCAGGTTACGCGCCCAACCCTGGCAGGGGCCGCGGGTCAGCGTGACCCGGTTCTCGACTGCGACATTGGCCGGCAGCGGATCGGCGGCTATCTGCACACGGTTGGCCTGCGGTTGCGGCATGAAACGGAAATTCACCGCCTGAAAATTCACCAGCAGCGCGCTCGGCAACACGTTGTAGGCGCGCAGCGGCTGGTCATCGAATTCGCCGGCATCCTCCGCTTCGCGCGCGAAATAGCTCTGGTCAAGCACCAGGTCGCCCTTGATCGTTTCCACACCCTCGGCGCGCAGCGTGCGCAGAAACCGCCAGAAATGTTCGATGACCAGATACGGATCGCCATAACCTTTAATATAAAGATTACCGTCGAGCCGTCCGTCGCGAACCGGCGCAGTAACATAGGCCTCGGTCTTCCAATGCCATGCCGGGCTCAGTTTTTCCAGCGCCACGAGCGTGGTCAGTACCTTGATAGTCGAGGCCGGATGCCGCGCTTCGTCGGCCGCCACCGCGAGCAAGGGCTCCGGCTGGCCAAGCTCCTGCACATAAAGGCTCAGGCCGCGCGCCGACATGCCGTGCTGCCTGAGCACCGCCGCGATCGACTCCGGGAGCTTGTCGGCGGCGGATGCCGGCGAGAACCAGGATATTCCCAGCAGCAGACATAGGACCGGATTCCACAGGAGCGGCTGTCTCATTTCATACCCCCCTCTTTCCACCACTTGGCAATAACCTCGCCCATGCGCGGGTTGACCAGGTATCCAAAGGAACGGTGCACGTTCAGTCCCAGATCGTTGCGAAAATAATTGAAGATACCGCCGTCCACGTCGGTGATGGACTCGATGACGCCCAACTCGAGCATGGCCTTGTAATCGTCGCGCAGATCCGGGTCCAGCGCCGTGAGATCGCCCTGGGACGCGATATTGACCCACTGACGGATATTGTGCGGGTAGCGCAAGGTCCCCTTTTCGCGTCTGCCCAGCAGACGCTGCTGCGTGAAGCGCATCCCGAGCGGGCTGCCGATGGTCAGAAACAGGTCCACGCGGCCGGGATTTTTCTCGATATGCGTCAGTTCCCACAAGGAATCGTAGGCTATCACGGAACCCATGCTGTGGCCGATGATCAGGACACGCTCGTCCCGGGCGAACATTTCCCGCAGCGGTGCCTTGAGCAGTTCCCGCACCTGTTGCCCGACGTTGTCCTCGTTGCTGAAATATCGCGCGGTTTCCCGAATCGTGTTCTTGACCACCGGGTCCGGCAGCAGCGGAATTAAAAAATTGAACACATCGGCGAGGGTGTAAAGCACCCATGCGGTACGGCATCGGAATGATAGCGCCTCGCGCACGTCTTCATGCGTAGGGCCATCCTGCTTCAGCAATGCATCGATCCATGGCAGGTCCTCATCCAGCGGCTTGTAACTCTGGTAATAAAGCGGGTTCCATCCGATCAACTGGAACAAGCTGCTGTCGGCTTCGATCTCCTGCGCAACGGCGGGATCGGCGCGCTCGACGCCCCGCCGCAGGCAGCGCAGGAGTTGCTGCCGGTGTTCTTCCACCGGCGGCTTAGGGTTCTTCCCGGGGATAAAGAGGATACGATTAGCTTTCTGCAAAGTAGGTGGCACAATAACAAGTATATAAAAGCTTATCTCACTGCAAAGAGCGCAAAGATTCTTGGGAAGATATCAAGAATGATTGTTAATATCAGGACTATCTTTGCGGCTTTGTTGCGCGCCGTCCCTGGCGCGCACCCCTACGGGGCGCGCTAAAGCGCGACCAATTATTGTTCCGGACAAAATTGTGCGGTGAAGACTAATAATTCATACCAAGTACTCATCCTCGGTCACGGCGAAATGGGCCGGACGATGGAATATCTTCTTCGGCCACGCCACTCGCTCGCCGTCTGGGAACGACACCCCGGTCCGGGAAGTCCGACGGTGATGCTCGAATCAGCCGCCGGTGAGCAGGATTTCGTCATTTTCTGCCTGCCAGCCAACCCCCATTTCGAACTGGCCAGCCGGCTGCGACCGCGTCTGCGCCGTGATGGTGTGTGTCTCAGTGTCGCCAAGGGCCTCGACGAACACGGCCGGACCGCAGCACAGGCACTGACGGAAGCGCTTGGATCGGTCTCCGCCTTCGGTGTCCTGTACGGACCGATGATCTCGGAGGAAATCCGTGATGGCCGCCCGGCATTCGCCCAGGCCGGAACGACGCGCGCCGAGACATACGGGCGCGTGCGCGAGCTGTTTGCCGAAACCTCGCTGTATCTCGAACACAGCACCGATATCGCGGGCATTTCCTGGTCCGCCGTGCTCAAAAACGTCTATGCCATCCTGTTTGGCGTGGCCGACGAGATGGGAATGGGGGACAACACGCGGGGTTATCTGGCGGTGGCGGCCGTAGCTGAGCTAGAGAGCATAGTGACCGGCTTGGGCGGCGATCCAGAGTCCCCCCGGCGGCTCGCCGGCCTGGGCGATCTGATCACCACCGCGACCAGCGCCGGCTCGCACCATCACGAAGTGGGCCGGCGGCTGGCCCGGGGGCAGGAAGCGCTGCTCACGGGCGAGGGCGTTCATACACTGGAGATGGTCCACACTCACGGACTCTTCGACGCTCGTGGCTTTCCCCTCTTCGATCTCATTGGCCGGATGCTTGCCGAACCCGCCACGGCACGAGCACAGATGCAAAATTTTCTCAATCGTTTGCGCCGCTGAAGATCGTCGCCGAAGATATTTTTTTCTAATTTTATCTTTCCATGCATGACGGAAAGAGGTTAGAATGCCCCTCCAGTTATGACATTTCCCAACATGAAACAACGGAATTGCCTGAACTGAACCCGCAACAAAAAGCGGCGGTACAGTACATCAATGGCCCCCTGCTGGTGCTGGCAGGCGCGGGCAGCGGCAAGACCTCCGTCATCACCCGCAAGATCGTCTGGCTCATTCGCGATTACGGCATCGCCCCGCGCAATATCGTCGCCGTGACCTTCACCAACAAGGCCGCGCGCGAGATGAAAGCGCGCGTCGGCGACCTGCTCAACGGCGCTCACGGCAAGGAACTCCTGATCTCGACCTTCCACACCTTCGGTCTCAGAATCCTGCGCAACCACCTGGAGACCATCGGCTATCGGTCGGGCTTTTCCCTGTACGATAACGAAGACAGCCAGTCGTTGCTTG
>DATICK010000020.1:0-20244 GCA_035456865.1 Sulfuricaulis sp. | reverse complement strand
CACGGTCACGCCGCCGGCGATGCCATCCTGCACTCATACGCCACCGACGTGCTGACCGTGCTGCGCCACCACGACATGGTCGCGCGCTACGGCGGCGAGGAGTTCGCGGTCCTGCTGCCCAACACCACCCCGGACGGGGTCGTCGCGGCCATAACCAAGGTGAGGAACCGCGCGCTGGAGGTTCGCTGTGAGTATCAAAACATGAAGCTGACGCTGCCGACCTTTTCCACCGGCATCGCCCTGTATACCCCCGGCGAAAGCTACACCGACCTGATCGACCGCGCCGATCGCGCCCTGTACCGCGCCAAACGGCTTGGCCGCAACCGCATCGAGCTGGAAATGTCGATTATTCCGCCAACCCGGCCCCAGGGCCTGACCAACGGCAACGGCGCCTGAGGCCTGACCGTTTCGAGGTTGTGAACCGGGGTTCCGGCGTCTAATCTCAATGACAGGTAATTCACGCCAGTTATTGAGGAGATTGCCTTGGCGGGCACCGATACCTCCACAGATCCGTCGTTGCTGAAAAGTCTCAAGCATCATCTGGACGGTCTGAAGCGGACCGAACACGGGCTTATCCTCTACAACCAGATCCAGCGCGGCTTGCAGAAGTACGGACACGAGGACGGGCGCATAGAGGTCGTTTTTGTGACCTTTCTGCATGGCCTGCTCGGCAAGTATGCCACCAGCCCGGCCTGTGACCCGGCCACCCGCGTCAAGGCGCGTCTCATCCAACAGCGCCTGATGCTTTATCTGCCCACATCCTCAAACACGCCCACCACCACAGCGACCGCCGCCGCACCACCGCCTCCTGTGCCCGCGCCGGTTGCGGCCATGCCGGTCATGCCACCCCCCATCACACAGGCACCCGTACAGGCACCACCACCGGCGCCATCCGCGCCACCGGTGGTCGCGGCCAAGCCGGATGTGTCACCACCCATCGAGCAGGCACCGCCACCGGCCGCTGCCGCGCCTCCGCCCCCTGTGCCCGCGCCGGTCGCGGCCAAGCCGGAGCCGGTAATGGAAGCAGCCGTCCCCATCTCCGAAACATCTGCGTCGCCCACTCGGCAGGTGAAGATCGAGGCGCTGGAAGACACGCTCGTGGATAAAGTGACGGAGAGCATCACGGTCGACAAGCAGTTCGGCGAGTTGTTGGAAAGCGAACGTGTCGCCCTGGAGGACACGCATAGCCCGCTGGGTGAACTCGGCGATCTCAAGCAGATTCTGGTCAAGGGGCTGAACGAACTGATCGAAGAACGCCAGGCGCTGATCGATAAACTTTCCACCGCGAGCGAATATCTCAAGGCGGTGGAATCGGACCGCGAGCGCCTGCGGCACGAACTTGGCCAGGCACGCAAGCACAGCATGGCCGACGAACTGACCGGACTGGCCAAGCGTGACGTGTTCATCAAGCAGCTGGAGTCCGAGATCGGCCGCGTCAAGCGCTACGGGTTCGCGCTGGCGTTCGCGGTCATCGACATCGACGGCCTCGAGTCGGTCAACAAGCGCTACGGGCGCGCCACCGGCGACGCCGTGCTGCGCTGCTACGCCAACGAGATCCTGTCCAAGTTCCGCACCTACGATCTGGTGGCGCGCTACGGTGGCGACGAGTTCGCCGTGCTGTTCCCGAACACGCAGAAGGACGGAGCCATGCATGCGCTGGAAAAGGCGCGCAAGACCGCCACCAGCACCTTCATCCACCAGGACGGCAAAAATATTCCGCTGCCGAGTTTTTCGAGCGTGCTGACGCAGTATTCACCCGGCGAGCCACCGGCCGCGCTGCTCGCGCGCGCGGACGAGACGCTGACCCACGCCAAGCAGGGCGGCTACAATCGCATGGTGGTTGCCCTGCCGACGGCTTAACGCCATTTTTCTCATGGCGCTGGTTCTGGCCGGCCATAAGATGATCGGTTAGTATTGCGCCGCCGTCATTTTATGGAGGAAAGAATTGCATGCGTCTTCGAATATTTCTGGCAACGGTAGCAGCGGGCTTCAGCGCTTCGGTTCTGGCGGATTCCATCGATATTAATCTCAACAACGACACTGTGCAGGCGACTTATGCCACCGCCTGGCGCCAAGCTGAATTCAATGCCGGTTTCCTGTCCAACACCGATCAGAACGACTGGGCCGCCAGCGCGGGCCTGCTCGCCTCCGGCGAGAAACAAACGCCTGACATGCGCCTCGACGCCGGACTCGGCGGCAAGATCTACTACGCCAACGTCAGCAACGATGACGTACTCGCTCTCGGCCTTGGCGGCCAGTTCAGTGTGCACCCCAACAACATGCCGTTCGGATTCGGTGGTTACCTGTATTATGCCCCGGACGTCGTCACGTTCATGGACGGTAATAAATTCTGGGAGTGGGGGGCGCGCGTCGAGTTCGAGGTGGTCAAAAAGACCGCGAATATCTATGTCGGTTACCGCGAGATGCGCGCCGAACTCGACAACAACCACGACGTGACCGTGGATTCCGGCGCTCATGTCGGCGTGAAAATCAACTTCTAACCTGCGCTTTCCCCGGCCGGGACAGACACGCGCGATCCACGGGTTGCCCGGCGCATTCCAATGAAAAGCCGCTGGAACGACACGGAAGCCACACAATTCCCGGGCGACCTGGCATTGCGCGTCTACAGCTCGCGCCTGCTCGGGCGCGACAAGTCGCTGGTGCTGCACGGCGGCGGCAATACCTCGGTGAAGATCGCGGAAAAAAATCTCCTCGGTGAAGAGGAAGCGCTGCTCTATGTGAAGGGCAGCGGCTGGGACCTCGAGTTCATCGAGGCCGCCGGCTTCTCGCCGGTGCGTATGGAGCATCTGCTCAGGCTCGCGAAACTGCCGCAGCTGTCCGACCCGCAGATGGTCAATGAGCTGCGCACCCATATGACCCGCGCCTCGGCGCCGACGCCGTCGGTCGAAGCCATTCTGCACGCCATTCTGCCGCACAAGTACGTGGACCACACTCACGCCGATGCCGTCATCACTGTGACCAACGCATCCAATGGACTGGAGCGCATCCACGAGATTTACGGCGACAGCGTCGTAGTCGTTCCCTACGTTATGCCGGGTTTCGATCTGGCGCGGCTGTGTGCTGAGGAGTTTTCCAGGCAGGCCGGAAAAAATACCATCGGCATGGTGCTGATGAACCACGGTATCTTTTCCTTCGGCGAAACCGCGCGGCAATCCTACGAACGCATGATCGAACTCGTGACGCGCGCCGAAGATTATCTCGTGAAACACAAGGCCTGGCAGTTGCCACCCGCAGCGGAAAAACCGTCTCCGGGCCCGCTGCGCCGGGCAATGGCCGAGCTGCGGCGCACACTGTCTGCGACAGCTGGATTTCCCGTGATCGTCGCGGCGCACGAAGACGCCACGAGCCTTGCTTTCGCCCGTCGCCCGGACATTGCCACGATCTCGCAGCAGGGGCCGGCGACGCCGGACCATGGCATCCGCACCAAACGCGTGCCGATGATCGGGCGCGATGTCAAAGCCTATGTCGAGGCCTACATTAAATATTTTAACGAACACGCACCCAGGGCCAGAGAACCCAAGACCATGCTCGACCCGGCACCGCGCGTGATTCTCGACCGCGACTTCGGCGTAATTACAGTCGGACGCAGCGCCAAAGACGCCGCGATTACCTACGACATCTACTCCCACACGATCGAGATTATTCAGCGCGCCACCGCTCTCGGCGGCTGGCAGGCATTGCCGGCGAAGGACATTTTCGACGTGGAATACTGGGACCTGGAGCAGGCCAAGCTCAAGGGCGGCGGCAAACTGCCGGTGTTCACCGGTGAAGTCGCGCTTGTCACCGGCGCTGCCTCGGGCATCGGCAGGGCCTGCGTGGACTCGTTACTCACGCGCGGCGCCGCCGTCGTCGGGCTCGACATCAATCCCGCCATTACCGGCCTTTACAGCCGCCCCGATTACCTCGGCCTCGTGTGCGACGTGACGGATGAAAAACAGCTCGCCGAGGCACTGGAAAAAACCGCGCGCGCTTTCGGCGGGCTCGACATGCTGATCCTGAACGCCGGCATTTTTCCAGCCGGTTGCCGCATCGAAGCGCTCTCGACTGCCGAGTGGCAGAAAGTCCTGCGCATCAACCTGGATTCCAATCTGGTGCTGATGCGCGAGGCGCACGTGCTGCTCAAGCTCGCGCCGCGCGGCGGACGCGTGGTGGTGATCGGCTCGAAGAACGTCCCCGCGCCCGGTCCCGGCGCCGCCGCCTATTCGGCGTCGAAAGCGGCGCTCAATCAGCTTGCGCGCGTGGCCGCGCTCGAATGGGGCGTGGACAACATCCGCATCAACTCGCTGCATCCCAACGCCGTGTTCGACACCGGCATCTGGACCGAGGAAGTGTTACAGGCGCGCGCGAAGCACTATGGCCTGACGGTCGAGCAGTACAAGAAAAATAACGTGCTGAAAACCGAAGTCACCAGCCGTGACGTCGCCGAGCTCGCCGCCGAGATGTGTGGCCCGCTGTTCGCCAAGACCACCGCTGCGCAGGTGCCGGTGGACGGTGGGAACGAAAGAGTGATTTGAATTATTTTTGAACCGCCAAGACGCCAAGATCGCCAAGAAAAGCAGTTTTTCAACAATATAAACTTGGCGTTCTTGGCGTCTTGGCGGTTGATTTTTATTGTTAGGGATTCTTATAAAACAAAGAAATTCAGCCGACATGCGAAAACTCCCGCGCGCGTTTTATGACCGAGACACGATTACCGTTGCCCGGGATCTGCTCGGAAAATACCTGGTTCACATATCACGTGGGGTGGAGCGCATCGGCCGGATAGTGGAAACGGAAGCCTATCTCGGGCCACACGATCTCGCCGCCCATTCCGCGCGCGGGCTGACCGAGCGGACCAAAATCATGTTCGGTCCACCGGGCCATGCCTACGTGTACATGATTTACGGGATGTATTTCTGCATGAACGTCGTGACCGAACGCGAAGGCCATGCCTCCGCGGTGCTGTTGCGCGCGGTCGAGCCGGTGACGAATATCGGCGAGCGAACCCAGGGCCCCGGCCTGCTGTGCCGCGCCATGCGCATCGACAAACGTCTCAACGGGCACGACCTGGCCGGTAAAAATTTTTACATCGCCGCACCGGCCAAGTCCGAACCCGTGGTCATCGTCAAACGGCCGCGGGTGGGCGTCGACTATGCCGGGCACTGGGCCAGGCGACACCTGCGTTTTTATATCAAAGGAAATCCCTTCGTCTCGAAGCGCTAACGCGAAACCAATCGCTAACCTTTCGCTGCGCAATGCACCACTTCGGTTCAGGCCCGCTGCGTGCTTCACGGTATTGGTGCAAGTCACCGCCGCGGAAACGCCCTATTTTGCCCTAGTTCCTTGATTTCATGCGAACTCCGTACTTGGCACAGCGATTGCTTTTGTGAAGACAGCTTCAGAGGCGACTGACATGTCATTGAGTGTGCTGCTGGTGGACGACGATCCAGAACGCGCGGCGATCGTTGAGCCGGCACTACGGGAAGCGGGTTACGACGTGGTGACGGTGGTGGATACCGCCACTGAAATGCTGGCCCAGGTGCGCGCGCGGCGGCCGGACGTGATCATCATCGACCGCGACTCGCCGGACCGCGACACCCTGGAGCATGTGTGCATGATTACGCGCGACGATCCGCGGCCGATCGTGATGTTCACGCAGGACAAGGACCGGACGCTGATGCGCGAGGCCTTGAAGGCCGGGGTCAGCGCCTACGTGGTGGACGGATTGTCGGTGGAGCGCGTGCGTCCGATCGTGGAAGTGGCGCTGGCTCGCTTCGAGCAGTGGCAGGCATTGCGCCGAGAACTGGATCAGGCGCAGGCGAACCTGGCGGAACGCAAGCTCATCGAGCGCGCCAAGGGCATCGTCATGAAGCAGCGAGGCTGCAGCGAGGACGAGGCCTATCGCGCGTTGCGCAAAATGGCCATGGATCGCGGCAAGCGACTCGTCAGCGTGGCCGAGACCCTGGTGGCGGCGGAGGATTTGCTGACGTAGATGAGAGTGGTTCGTGGCTTGAGGCCGGTATGCCGATTGCCTAGAAGCTGAACGCCGGGCGGGTGCGTGAACCCGCTGGAAAATATTTAGCGGGCCAATGGCGGTCCGCGGAAGTGGGCAAAGGCGTCCATCGCTCCGGGAATTCCTGGATGCATGGGCGCCTTTTTTGTGTTCGATAAACCTGATGACGGGAGAAACGAGATGACCCCAATACAGAAGAAACTGGTTCAGAGCAGTTTCGCCAAGGTGGCGCCGATCGCCGGCACCGCCGCCGAGCTGTTTTACTCCAAACTGTTCGCGCTCGATCCGGCGCTCAAGCCGTTGTTCAAGGGTGACATGAAAGAGCAGGGGCGCAAGCTCATGCGTATGATCGCGACGGCGGTGAACGGGCTCGACCGCCTCGAGGCACTGGTGCCGGCGGTGCAGGACCTTGGCCAGCGGCACGTGGCCTATGGCGTTACCGCGTCGCACTATGACACGGTGGGTGAGGCGCTGTTATGGACCCTGGAGCGGGGCCTGGGACCCGATTTCACTTCCGAGGTCAAAGACGCCTGGGCCACGGTGTACGGCCTGCTGGCCCAGGTCATGAAGGACGCCGCTTACGGAGCGCCGGGTGTCGTCGCCGCGTCGGGCTGAAGTCTCCGCGCGTCGCGCCGCCGCGGAAACGCCGCCGGTGGTGGTGGTCGGCGCCGGGCCGGTGGGTATCCGTGCGGTCGACGAACTGTTACGCCGCGATCCGCGGTGCCAGATCGTGCTCTACGGCGATGAGCCGTGGGAACCGTACCAGCGCGTGCAGCTGACGTCGCTGATGCTCGGCGAGATCGGCTTGCACGCCATCAGCAACAAACCGTCGCTGCCGCGCGAACATCGAGTGATCCAGCACTATCACTGCCGTGTGCTGGCGGTCGATCGCGAGAACCGGCGCGTGCGCGACGACGGCGATCGCTGGCAGCCGTACTCGCGACTGATCCTGGCCATGGGCTCGCGACCGCACGTCCCATCGATACCGGGAATCAATCGCGCCGGCGTGTATACCTTTCGCAATCTCGACGATGTGCAACGCCTGCTGGCACGGAGCGCGCGTACCCGCCGGCTGGTAGTACTGGGCGGCGGATTGTTAGGCCTCGAGGCCGCGCACGCCCTGCGCCGCGCGCACACCGAGGTGTGGCTCGTGCATCACTCGCCACGACTCATGAACCGCCAGCTCGACGACGAGGCATCGAAACACTTGGCCGCGCACGTGCGTGCTCTCGGTATCCACCTGATGCTCGACAACAGCGTGCGTGAGGCGCTCGGGGACGAACATATCACCGCGGTGCAGTTGCGAGACGGAACGATCATTGATTGCGACACGCTGGTACTGGCCACCGGCATCCAGCCGAACTTCGAACTCGGCTTCGCCGCCGGCTTGAGCGTGGGTTTCGGCATCCGTGTGGACGATAGTCTGCGCACAAACGATCCCGATATCTTCGCGATCGGCGAATGCGCCGAGCATAGCGGACGTGTCTATGGTCTGGTGGCGCCGGGTCTGGAGCAGGCGGCGGTCGCGGCACACAACGCCCTGGGTGGACAAGCGCGTTATACCGGCTCGCCGTCTGCGGCCCTGCTCAAGGTCCTCGGGTTGCCGGTATTCAGCGCCGGGCGTGTCGGCGAGGAGGAAAACCCGGCGGAGATCCGAAACATCGTCCATCGAGGCGAACACGGCAGTTATCGCCTGCTGTCATTGTGCCGCGAGCGGCTGGTGGGCGTGATCTCGGTCGGTGACTGGCCGGATCTGCCGCGCGTGCGCGAAGCGCTGCTGCGCCATCGCCGGGTGTGGCCGTGGCAGCAATCAAGCTTTCGTCGCCGTGGCGTGGTCTGGTCATCGCCCGCGGCGCAGAGTGTGACGGATTGGCCGGCAACCGCGGTCGTGTGCCACTGTGCCACCGTCACGCGCGCCACGCTCGGGCACGCCGTCGCGGAAGGTTGCCAGACCGTCGAGAGCCTGCGCGCGCGTACCGGTGCCGGCCAGGTGTGCGGCTCCTGCCATCCGCTGCTCGCCGAGCTCGTCGGGGCCACGGCACGGGCCGAACCGCAACCGGGCAGGTTCGGTATCTTCGGCGGCGCCATTGCCGCGTTCATTGTGGTCGCGATATTCCTTTTCGCCGCGGAAATTCCGGTGGCGGACAGCGTGCAGGGCGGCTGGCAGCCGCAGGTGTTGTGGCTCGATAGTTTCTGGAAACAGGTCAGCGGTTATACGCTGCTCGGCCTGGGCGTGGTCGCGTCGTTGCTGTCGCTGCGCAAGCGCTGGAAACGCCTTAGTTTAGGTATCTATCCGTGGTGGCGCCTGGCCCACGTCGTTCTCGGCACCCTGGCGGTGTCGGTGTTGCTCGTGCATACCGGGCTGCGTCTCGGCAACCATCTCAACTTCCTGCTGATCGCCGGTTTTCTGGCGCTGACCGCGCTCGGCGCGTCCGCCGGCGCGGTGGTGGCGCTGGAGCGCGTGCCGAATCAATGGACCCGGCGTTTGCGCACACTGAGCGGTTATGGGCACGTGGTGTTGTTGTGGCCGCTGCCCGCGCTGCTCGGATTCCACATTCTCTCCGTGTATTACTTCTGACCATGCATGAAGACTCCACAACACCTGAAACCCTGGATCGCGGCGATCGCCGTCACGCTCGCCCTCACGGGGTATTTCGGCTGGCGTCTTCTCGGTGAGGATCGACTCGTGTTCACGCCCGGCAACATGACCCGCGGCCACTACCAGATCGAGCTGGCGTGCGACGCCTGCCACACTCCGTTCGCCGGCGTGAAGCAGGAGGCCTGCATCGGCTGCCATGGCGCGCGCCTGGCCGCTTCCAACGATTCGCACCCGAAGAAAAAATTCGAGGACCCGCGCAACGCCGACCGTCTGGAAGTGCTGAACGCACTCCAGTGCGTCACCTGTCACCTCGAACACCGGCCGCAACAGACGCGCGCCATGGGCGTGACGTTGCCGAAGGATTATTGCTATCACTGTCACCAGGAGGTGGGCGACGACCGGCCGTCGCACAAGAACCTCGCGTTCGACTCCTGCGCTTCGGCCGGCTGTCACCACTATCACGACAACACGGCGCTGTACGAGGATTTCCTGGTCAAGCACACGAACGAGCCCGCGATTACGACGCGCCCGTCGGTGCCCTTGCGCAACCTCGGGCGCGCACTGCATGCCGCCGGCGTAGGGGGCAAGAAAGCGCTTGGCCTCGCAGACCAGGACGCCCCGGTCGGGCAAGCGAACACCAAAGCCCTGCACGAATGGGCGGCCACCTCCCATGCCCACGCCGGCGTGAACTGCCGCGATTGCCATCAACCAAAGGATCAGCCGCAGTGGATCGCGAGGCCCGGTCATGACGCGTGCAACCATTGCCATGAACGCGAGACCAAAGGCTTCCTCGAGGGCAAGCACGGCATGCGCTTGGCGCAGCAGAACCTGCCGCCCATGACGCCGGCCCTGGCGCGCCTTCCGATGCAGCCCGACGCCCATGACCGTGTTCTCGGCTGCACCAGTTGCCATGGCGCGCACGCGTTCAACACCCGCACTGCCG
The DNA here is from genome assembly GCA_035456865.1 of Sulfuricaulis sp. GTDB lineage: Bacteria > Pseudomonadota > Gammaproteobacteria > Acidiferrobacterales > Sulfurifustaceae > Sulfuricaulis. The sequence goes on along the minus strand of DATICK010000020.1, from coordinate 10,689 downwards.
CGGCCGACGCCTGCCTGGGTTGCCATGACGACAAACACAGCCGCGCCTACGAAGGCTCACCGCACGAGCGCTTGTGGCGTGCCGAGCAGAGCGGTGCGGTGCCGCCCAGGCGTGGCGTGGCGTGCGCCACCTGCCACCTGCCACGCACCATCCACCAGCAGGACAAGGGTGATACCCGGATACGGGTCGAGCACAACCAGAACTGGAACCTGCGCCCGAACGAAAAAATGGTGAAGAGTGTGTGTCTGAACTGCCATGGTCTCGGGTTCGCGCTGGATGCGCTCGCCGATCCGGCGCTGATCGCCAACAACTTCAACGGCAAGCCCGCGCGCCACGTCGAAAGCGTGGACTGGGCCGCCAAACGCGTTTCCCAACCCTCTCAAGGAGTCAAACCATGAAGTCAATGAAAGTAGTTGTTCCCGCCCTGTTGCTGGCCGGTCTCGGCTCCGGCGCGCTCGCCACCGCCGCCGGCATCACGCCGCAGTCGATGACAGACGCCCTGCACCTGGTGCTCGATACCGACCGCACCGTGTACACCAAGCTGATCGTCAACCGCTTGCAGAACGAGGAGAAGGTCATCAAGGCCAGCGAGCACTGGAAAGAAGACAAGGCACTGGTATTGCCGGCGCAGATGTTCCGCGCCGGCGCCGAGATGACACGCGACAAGGGCGCCACGTTCAGCTATTCGCTGTTGTCGTTGTGGCCGGTCAACAAGCAGAACAAGGCCCGGACCGACGCCGAGAAGAAGGGCCTTCAATATGTCGTGGACAACAAGGGCAAGAACTTCTATGCAGAAGAAACGCTTGGCGGCAAGAAGTACTTCACCGCGGTCTACCCGGACTACGCCGTGGTCCCGGCGTGCGTGACTTGTCACAACAATCACAAGGACAGTCCGAAGAACGACTTCAAGATCGGCGACGTGATGGGAGCGGTGGTCATCCGGCTGCCGCTCGATAGCTGATGGTCAGATCGCTGCGCCATTTCTTCGCGCACGCGCGCCGGCTGCACCGCTGTGGTGCAGCCGCGGGTCGCGCGATGAGGGCAAACCACTTGAAACAGGGAGTTCGAACCATCGTGGCGTCTGGCACGCGATTTGCTGATGCACGGGTTGCATCAGCCGGCAACGGCCGATGACCTGGTCAATGGCGTCCATCGATCCGGGGAAAACCAGGATGGGTGGACACTTATTTTTCTGGTACAACCGGAGAGAGACATGCATCGCAAGAAAGACACAAGTGATACCAGCGGGTTATCGCGTCGGGATTTTCTCAAGACCAGCATGGCCGCCGGTCTCGGCGCCGCGGGTATCCTCGACATGGTGACGGGCGGAGTGAAAAGCGCCGCCTACGCCGGCGATAAGACCGGTCCGGAAAAACCGGATGTCACCTTCGGCATCATCCCGCTCACCGATTGCGCCGTGATCGTCGTGGCGCACGAGAAGGGTTACTTCAGAAAATACGGCCTGAACAGTACCGTCTCGAAAGAAGCTTCGTGGGCCAACATTCGCGACAAGCTCGCGGCCGGCGTGCTCGACGGCGCACACATGTTGGCCGGCATGCCGATCGCCGCGACGCTCGGTATCGGGGCGGCGCCCAAGGCCACGATTACCGCCTTCAGCATGGATCTCAATGGCAACGGCATCACCGTATCGAACGCGTTGTATGAACGCATGCAGAAGGCAGATCCGGCCGCCATGCAGGCGCGGCCGCTCACGGCGCGCGCGTTGAAAAAAGTGATCGACGCCGACAAACAGGCCGGCCGGCCGCCGATGACCTTCGCCATGGTGTTCCCATTCTCGGCCCACAACTACGAGATCCGCTACTGGATGGCCGCCGCCGGCATCGACCCGGACCGCGACGTGCAGCTCATGGTGATCCCGCCGCCGCAGATGGTGGCCAACCTGGAGTCGAAAAATATCGACGGCTACTGCGTCGGCGAGCCGTGGAACGCGCGCGCCGTGACCGCCGGCGTCGGCCACACGCTCATCACCAGTTACGAGATCTGGAACAACAGCCCGGAGAAAGTGTTCGGCGTGAACCGCGAATGGGCCGAGAAGTATCCCAACACCCACCGCGCGGCGGTCATGGCGTTGATCGAGGCTGGGCAGTGGATGGACCAGCCCGAGAATCGCGAGGAGGTGGTGCGAATCATCTCCCGGCCGTCGTATGTCAACGCTCCCGAAGCGGTGGTCAGGATGTCGATGACCGGCACTTTCCGCTATGCCGCCGGCGAGACGCCACGCCCGCTGCCGGACTTCAACGTCTTCTACCGCTATTCCGCGACGTTCCCGTGGCGCTCGCACGCCGTGTGGTTCCTCACCCAGATGATCCGCTGGGGGCAGATCGAGCAGCCGCTCGACATCCACACAACCGCGGCCGCCGTGTACCGCCCGGACCTCTACCGCGACGCCGCCCGGGCGCTGGGCGTGCCGGCGCCAAATCTCGACGACAAGACCGAAGGCAACCACACCACGCCCTGGACCCTGAACGAGGCAAGTGCGCCGATATCCATGGGCCCCGACCGTTTCTTCGATGGCCGCGTGTTCGATCCGTCCCGTCCCATGGACTACCTCGCCGGCTTCGACATCCGGAATACAAGTGTGTCTCTTGCAGCGCTGGCCGAGGTCAACGACCGCCGCACGGGTTGACCGACTCCCGTGCACCAGCTTGATACACGGATGCGGTTTTAACGCTCCGCAACGGTGCAGAACGCCGTGACGATCAATCGCGTGATGGCGCTAAGTTATTGTAAAAAATAGTAATTCGCCATTGGCATGGCGATTGCTTTGTAATAGGCGAGGCGTCACGCGATGAGCGCGCCGCCCGGGTGTTAACAGTCGCACGGCCCAATGTGGGGACGTGCCGGCAACGAAACGGACAATGGCGTCCATTTTTATCGGAAGCGGCCGAGGCGGCCTGTTCCGATCTGAAATGGACGTTTTTTTTTGGCCAGTTGGAACGAGGAGCACTAAATATGCGCAGAAGTGAAAAGTTGGCAGGTTCCGTCGGCAGTCAGGGCACCGCCCGCCGCGGTTTTTTCAAGTTCGTGGCGATCGTTGCCAGCGTGCTGGCGCTTGGCGCGGTGGCCCCGGGCGGAGTGGCCGAGGCGCTCGCCGCCACCGGCAAGGCCGAGAAGGTCTCGCTCAAGTTCGGATTCATCAAGTTGACCGACATGGTGCCGTTGGCGATTGCCTACGAGAAAGGCTACTTCGAGGACGAAGGCCTGTCGGTCACGCTCGAGGCGCAGGCGAACTGGAAAGTATTGCTCGACCGGGTGATCTCGGGCGAACTCGACGGCGCGCACATGCTCGCCGGCCAGCCGATCGGCGCGACCATCGGGTTCGGCACCAAGGCCGACGTCATCACCGCCTTCAGCATGGACCTGAACGGCAACGGCATCACCGTTTCCAATGCCGTGTGGAGCGAACTCAAGAAGAAACTGCCGATGAAGGACGGCAAGCCGGTTCATCCGATCGATCCCAAATATCTCAAGGCGGTCGTTGACGATTACAAGAAGCAGGGCAAGCCGTTCAAGATGGGCATGGTGTTCCCGGTATCGACGCACAACTACGAACTGCGCTACTGGCTCGCGGCCGGCGGCCTGAACCCGGGTTATTACGCGCCGGGCAAGGGCGACATCAGCGGCACGCTCAAGGCCGACGTGCTGTTGTCCGTGACCCCGCCGCCGCAGATGCCGGCGACGATGGAAGCCGGCACGATCGACGGTTATTGCGTCGGCGAGCCGTGGAACCAGCAGGCGGTGTTCAAGGGCATCGGCGTGCCCGTCGCGACCGACTATGACGTGCAGGTCAACAATCCGGAAAAAGTTTTCGGCGTCACCAAGGCTTGGTCGGATGCCAACCCGAATACGCACATCCGCGTGATCAAGGCGCTGATCCGCGCCGGCTACTGGCTCGATGCCGAAAACAACAAGAACCGCGCCGAAGCAGTGAAGATCATTTCGCGCCCGAACTACGTCGGCGCCGACGAGGCGGTCATCGCCAACAGCATGACCGGCACCTTCGAGTATGAGAAGGGCGACAAACGGCCGGCGCCGGATTTCAACGTGTTCTTCCGTTATAACGCCACCTATCCGTACTACTCCGACGCCATCTGGTACCTCACGCAGATGCGCCGCTGGGGTCAGATCGGGGAAGCGAAGCCGGACAGCTGGTACATGGAAATGGCGAAAAAAATCTACCGCCCCGAGATCTATGCCGCCGCAGCCAGGGAACTGATCGCCGAAGGCAAGATGAAGGCGTCCGACTTCCCGGATTTCGCCAAAGAGACCGGCTTCAAGGGACCGCAAAAAGGTTTTATCGATGGCATCGTCTATGACGGACGCAAGCCGAATGAGTACCTGAAAAAGTTCATGATCGGTCTGAAGGGTAACGAAAAGATGTAACGAGGAACAACGCGTCCCGGTCGTGCGCCGGGACGATATTTCAAGGTAGCGAGGAAAGTTATGACAGCGCAATCTGTAATACAACGTCTTAATGCACTGGTGCCATCGAGCGCGGGCGGTGAACCCATATCGCGCGTCATTTTTCGCAGCATCCTGTCGCCATTGTTGGGTGTCGTCGTTTTTCTCCTCATCTGGCACGTCGCGGCAAGCGGCATCCAGACGTCGCTCGGCGCCCTTCCGGGCCCGGCCGGCGTGTGGGAGCAGGCCGGCAACCTGTACCAGGAGCACGTCGCGGAACGCGCTCGCGAGGCCGCGTTTGCGGAGCGCCAGGAGGAGCGCAAGGCGGAATTCCTGGCGCAGAATCCCGGACAGGAATTTATTCCGCTGCCCTACACTGGCAAACCGACCTATCTAGACCAGATCTTTACCAGCCTGTACACGGTTTTTGCCGGGTTCATCATGGCCACCCTGGTAGCCGTCCCCTTGGGGATATTCTGCGGCTTGAGCCGGACGGTGCAAACCGCGCTCAATCCGCTGATCCAGATTTTCCGGCCGGTGTCGCCGCTGGCGTGGCTGCCAATCGTGACACTCGTGGTCAGCGCCCTGTACGTCAGCGCCAATCCCATGTTCCAGAAATCCTTCGTTATCTCGGCAATCACCGTGACGCTGTGTTCGCTGTGGCCCACGTTGATCAACACCGCGCTGGGCGTGGCGTCCATCGACAAGGATCTCATCAACGTCTCCCGGGTGTTGCGTCTTTCGACCGGCACCAAGGTGATGAAAATTGTCATCCCCTCGTCGCTCAAGCTGATCTTTACCGGCATGCGGCTGTCGCTCGGCGTGGGCTGGATGGTATTGATCGCGGCCGAGATGCTGGCGCAGAACCCCGGCCTTGGAAAATTCGTCTGGGACGAATTCCAGAACGGCAGCTCGCAGTCGCTGGGACGCATCATGGTGGCGGTGTTTACCATCGGCTTCGTCGGTTTCCTGCTCGACCGGATCATGCAATCGCTGCAGCAGCTGGCCAGCTTCGGCCAGCGCTCGACCTAGCGTGCAAAAAGAGGGACACGCTATGCCTAAACCGCAACTCAAGATCGTGGACCGAGCCCCGGTCGTGACGTCTCCGGCCGAGAATGTGCTCAGCATGGAGCTTCAGCGCGTCGGCAAATCCTACGGTGCCACCCCGGTGCTGAAGGACATCAATCTGAAGATCAAGGACGGAGAGTTCGTCGCCATAGTCGGATTCTCCGGCAGCGGCAAGACCACGCTGATTTCGCTGATGGCCGGTCTGCTGGAGGCCGACGAAGGCGTGATCCTGCGCCGCAACCGGGAAATCGACGGGCCGGGGCCGGATCGCGGCGTGGTGTTCCAGAGTTACTCGCTGATGCCGTGGATGACCGTGCGCCAGAACGTCGCGCTCGCGGTTGATCAGGTGTTCAAGGATTCCCCCAGGGCGGAACGCGCGGCACGCGTCGAAAAATACGTTGCCATGGTGAACCTCACGCCGGCCATGGACAAGCGCCCGGCCGAACTCTCCGGCGGCATGCGGCAACGGGTATCGGTGGCGCGCGCCCTGGCGGCTTCGCCGGACATCCTGCTGCTCGACGAGCCCCTGAGCGCGCTCGACGCATTGACGCGCTCGAAACTCCAGGACGAGATCATCCGCATCTGGAGCCAGGAGAAGAAGACCGTGGTGCTCATCACCAACGACGTGGACGAAGGCATCATCATGGCGGATCGCATCGTCCCCCTCATGCCCGGACCGAACGCGACGCTGGGGCCCGAGTTCCCGGTCACGCTGGAGCGTCCACGCGACCGCCAGGCGATCAATCATTCGCCGGAATTCAAACGCATCCGCCGCGAGGTGACCCAGTACCTCATGCAGGTCGGTTCCGCGCGGGATGCCGCGGGCGAGGGCAAGGTCATCAGCCTGCCGTCGGTCCTGCCCAATACCTCGCGCGAGCATCAGGCGGTCAGGAACCCAAGACAACGCGACGACGCTCCGCATGCGGAACGCTACGTTGAGTTTTCCCGGGTCTCGAAGATTTATCCGGCCCGCCAGGGCCCGGTGAAGGTCGTCGACGGCTTCGATCTCAAGATCCGCAAGGGCGAGTTCGTCTCCATCATCGGCCACTCCGGCTGCGGCAAGTCGACCGTGCTGTCCATGGCCGCCGGCCTCAACGACATCAGCGAGGGCGTCATCGTCCTCGACGGCCGCGAAGTCAACACCGCCGGCCCCGATCGCGGCATCGTGTTCCAGGCGCCCAGTCTTGTGCCCTGGCTCAGCGCTTACGAGAACGTCAGTCTCGGCGTGGAACAGGTGTTCCCGCACGTGGCCAGGAAGGAACGCAACGACATCGTCGAGCACTATCTCGGTCGCGTAGGCCTCATGGACGCCGCGCACAAGAAGGCCGCCGAACTTTCCAACGGCATGAAGCAGCGCGTCGGCATCGCGCGCGCGTTCGCGCTCTCGCCCAAGCTGCTGTTGCTCGACGAGCCGTTCGGCATGCTCGATTCGCTCACGCGCTGGGACCTGCAGGAAGTGCTGATGGAAGTGTGGACGCGCACCAAGGTCACGGCCATGCTCGTCACCCATGACGTGGACGAGGCGATTCTGCTCGCCGATCGCGTGGTGATGATGACCAACGGTCCGAACGCCAGAGTTGGCAGGGTACTCGAGATCGATCTGCCGCGTCCGCGCACGCGCAAGATGCTGCTCGAGCATCCGGACTACTACGGGCTGCGTGAACAATTGCTCGGCTTTCTGGCCGAGTGCGATCACGGTTGAACGCCATGACGATCTATCCCGTCCGGTACGGAGACATACGATGAAAGAAAAACTGGTGGTTGTGGGTAACGGCATGGCCGGCATGCGCACGGTCGAGGAGTTGCTCAAGCTCGCGCCGGAGAAATACGACATCACCGTGTTCGGCGAAGAACCGCACCCGAACTACAACCGCATCCTGCTGTCGCCGGTGCTGGCCGGCGAGAAAACCGTGAATGAGATCGTTCTCAATGGGGAGGAATGGTACACCGAGCACGGCGTCAAGCTTCATAAAGGCAAGGAAGTGACCGCCATCGACCGGCGCGCCAGAAAGGTGGTCGCGCGGGACGGCACGGAGGCGTCATACGACCGCTTGCTGCTGTCCACCGGTTCCGTGCCGTTCAAGCTGCCGGTGCCGGGCGCGAAGTTGCCTGGCGTCGTGACGTTTCGCGATCTGTGGGATGTCGACGCCATGCTCGTGGCAGCGCGCACGCATCGCCATGCGGTCGTGATCGGCGGCGGGTTGCTCGGGCTCGAAGCTGCGAACGGCCTGCTCAAGCAGGGCATGAAGGTGTCCGTGATCCATCTCGGCGCGGTGCTGATGGACCGGCAGCTCGACGGCGTCGCCGGCGCGATGCTGAAAAAATCGCTCGAGGAACGCGGCATCCGTTTTTTGATGGAGGCCAAGACCGCGGAGCTCATCGGCAAGCAGCGCGTCCAGGGCGTGCGGCTCACCGACGGCACCGAATTGACGGCCGACCTGGTGGTGATGGCGGTTGGCATACGTCCCAATTTCGCGCTCGCCAAGACGGCGGGTATCTACTGCGACAAGGGCATCGTGGTTTCCGACACGATGCAGACCTTCGATCCACGGGTGTACGCCGTGGGTGAATGCGTGCAGCATCGTGGCCAGTCCTATGGTCTGGTGGCGCCGCTGTTCGAGCAGGCCAAGGTCTGCGCCAACCATCTTGCCCACTTCGGCATCGCGCGTTACGAGGGTTCGATCACCTCGACCAAGCTCAAGGTTACCGGCATCGACCTGTTCTCGGCCGGAAATTTCACCGGTGGCGATCAGACCGAAGAGATCGTTCTGCAGGACGCCGGCGCCGGCATGTACAAGAAGGTGGTGCTCAAGGACAACCGCATCCAGGGCGCGGTGATGTACGGCGACACCATGGACGGCGCCTGGTATTTCCAATTGATGCGCGACGGCACCGATGTCTCGAACCTGCGCGACAAGCTCTTGTTCGGCCAGGCGCATCTCGGCGACGCCGGCCACGGCGATATCAAGAACCGCGTGGTGGCGATGGCCGACAGCACCGAGATCTGCGGTTGCAACGGCGTGTGCAAGGGCACGATCGTCAAGACGATTGTCGATAAAAAACTCTTCACGCTCGAAGAAGTGCGCGCCCACACCAAGGCCTCCAGCTCCTGCGGTTCGTGCACCGGCCTGGTCGAGAACCTGCTGGCCGCGACCCTCGGCGGTGACTACTCGACGACGCCGAAGAAGAAGCCGATGTGCCCGTGCACCGAGCACACCCACGACGAGGTGCGGCTCGCGATTCGCAACCAGTCGCTCATGACCATGCCGGCGGTGTTCAAGACGCTCGAATGGAAAACTCCGGACGGCTGCAACAAGTGCCGCCCGGCGCTCAATTTCTATCTGCTGGTGGCGTGGCCGGGCGAGTACGTGGATGACAACCAGTCGCGTTTCATCAACGAACGCGCGCATGCCAACATCCAGAAGGACGGCACCTATTCGGTGGTGCCGCGCATCTGGGGCGGCGAGACCACGCCCGCCGAGTTGCGGGCGCTGGCCGAGATCGCCGAGAAGTACGAAGTGCCGACCGTGCACATCACCGGCGGCCAGCGCATCGACTTCCTCGGCGTGCCGAAGGAAACCCTGCCGGCGATGTGGGGCGACCTGAGCGCGGCCGGGTTCGTCTCCGGCCATGCCTACGGCAAGGCGATCCGTACCGTGAAGACCTGCGTCGGCAAGACCTGGTGCCGCTTCGGGACCCAGGATTCGACCACCATGGGCATCGAGCTCGAAAAGATGACCTGGGGCTCGTGGACGCCGCACAAGTTCAAGCTCGCCGTGTCCGGCTGCCCGCGCAACTGCGCCGAGGCGACCATCAAGGACTTCGGCGTGGTGTGCGTGGATTCCGGCTACGAGCTGCATGTCGGCGGCAACGGCGGCGTGAAGGTGCGCGCCACCGATTTTCTGTGCGCGGTGAAAACCCCGGAGGAGGTTAAGGAGTATTGCGCCGCCTTCCTGCAGGTGTATCGCGAAGAGGCGCATTACCTGGAACGCACCGCGCCGTGGGTTGAGCGCGTCGGCCTCGCCTACGTCAAGCAGCGCGTGGTCGAAGACGCGCCCGGCCGCAAGATGCTGGCCGAACGCTTCCGCCATTCGCAGCAGTTCGCGCAGATCGACCCCTGGGCGGAACGCGCCAATGGCGTGGACAAACACGAGTTCATGCCGCTCAAGATGGTCGGTTGATAAATGTTGGGTGGGTTAGGCCCGCAGGGCCGTAACCCACCGATCAAATTGTATAGCCCGGATGAAGCGCAGCAGAATCCGGGGAACCGAGGAAGAAAATGCAAACACTAGCAAGGAAACAGATGAACGCCTGGATAGAAATCGGAACTCTCGATGACATCCCGCGCCAGGGCGCGCGCGTGGTGCGGCGTGCGGACGGCGACATCGCCGTGTTCCGCACGCTTGACGACGAGGTGTTCGCGCTGCGCGACAAGTGCCCGCACAAGGGCGGGCCGCTGTCGCAAGGGATCGTGCACGGCAACAAGGTCGCCTGCCCGCTGCACGACTGGAAAATCAGTCTCGACACCGGCATGGCGGTGGCGCCGGACGAAGGTTGCGCGGCGCGCTTTCCGGTCCGGATCGACAACGGCAAGGTACTTCTTTCACTGGTGCCGGATGAAGGCTGTCCCAATTCATAGTGTAGGTTGGGGTGAACGCAGTGAACCCCGACACATGACGAGGTTTCGTTGGGGTTCGTTTCACTCACCCCAACCTGCTCCATAATATGAACAGGACTGAAACCCGCACTACCTGTCCCTACTGCGGCGTCGGCTGCGGGTTACTGGCGTGGGTGGCGGACGACGGTGCGGTCAGCGTCGCCGGCGACCCGCAGCATCCATCCAACTTCGGCCGCTTGTGCTCCAAGGGCGCGGCGCTCGCCGATACCCTCGACCCTTCCACGCGCCTGCTGCATCCGGAAGTCGACGGCGAGCGCGTGAGCTGGAACGCGGCGCTCGATACCGTCGCTTCCGGCATACGCGCCGCCCTGCGCGAGCACGGCCCGGACTCGGTGGCCTTCTACGTCTCGGGACAGTTGCTGACCGAAGATTATTACGTAGCCAACAAGCTGATGAAGGGTTTCATCGGCAGCGCCAACATCGACACCAACTCGCGGCTGTGCATGGCCTCGGCGGTCGCCGGCCACAAGCGCGCGTTTGGTTCCGACACCGTGCCCGGCTGTTACGAGGATATCGAACGC
>DATICK010000019.1:0-3420 GCA_035456865.1 Sulfuricaulis sp. | reverse complement strand
TACAGCCCGCTCAGGTGCACCCGCTCGAGGTATTGCTTGGCAAGCTCCGGATGCTTGTTTTCGAGTAACGAACTGCCGAGCACCAGGTTCGACTTGTCCCTGATGGCCAACGTGGCCGGGTCGGTGCCGCTGATCTGCCCTGCTTTGTCGAGCTGGCGGGCACCCTCCTCTTGCTGGCCGCTCCGCCAGAGCGCAATCCCGAGATTGTAGGCCGAGAATCCTTCAAAGCCCTTGGCGTTCTGCAACGGTTTCAGCGTTTCCACGGCATCGCGAAATCCCCCGTTGGCCATGAGCACCTGGGCGCGCAAGAAGGCCACGTCGTCACGTATGCGGTAGGGTACCTCGCCCTTAATTCGCTCGAGAGCATGAAGCGCATCGACCGGCTGGTCCTTCTGAAAATAAATGCGCGCCAGGCGAAACGCCGCTTCGTTGCGCACCGCCTGATCCACTTTGCCTCCGAGTACCGCCTGGATCGCTCGTCCGGCCCGGAGATGCATTCGATAGTAGAGTTCGAAATCACCGACGGAGAATTCGGCCTCGCCGATGTGGTAATGCAGGGGATCAAGATCAGGTTCGTCCAGGCTGTAGTGCTGCCCCAGCTCGGCGTCCAGCCGCGCGATGGCATCGAAGTACTCGCCCTGATAGGCATCGTAGAGAGCCTCGCTGAAATAGAGATCCCTCAGGGGCCTCCCGGCGTCGGTGCTGGCGGCGAAGGATGACGATAGAGCGAACAGCCCTGCCACGCAGAGAAAAAGACGAAGCATCGACTACCAGTCCTTGAGCGATATACCCTGGTCGCCGGCACCTGGTCCTGCCACGTTGATTCCAGCGAGCTTCGGAGCGACATCCTTGACCAGCTTAAAGCTCGCCGTCTGGCGATACTCGTTATTGCCCTCTGACTTGCCAAGCACGCTCACACGGAGTTCGTGCTCGCCGCTCCTGACATTACCGGTGTAGATCCGTTGCACACCGCCCTGCCGCAACGCCTCGAGTTCCTGGTACGTATATAAGTGGTACGCGACCGGCTTTCCGTCGATCTGAATTTCGATGGAATCGAGGCGGAACTTCGCGGCTTGCGCCAACGAGACAAACAGGGACACTTGCGTATTCGAGGGATAGAGCAGCTTCTCCTCCAGACGACTCAGTTCCGCCGCTACGCCGAGGACGTCCGATTTTATCTCCTGCACCTGCTCATCCAGGCCTTTTATCTGTTCCTTGGAGACTTCTTCCGCCAGACTCTCGGTGCTCGTGGCAAGCGTCGCGATGAAGAGTACAGCCAGTATCAACCGGTCCATGTCATTGACCTCCCTTGTGCGGTTCCCAGGAGCCGACCGCGCCCTGTGGGGATTTTGTAGGACGAGCATTCGGGATCGAGTTCGATCGCGCCCAGTGAACCTTCTCGATTCTCATCCTGGAGAATATCGGAGCATTAGTTAGTATCAACGTATAGTCGCTTTTCAGCACAATTTCCGCTCGACGCCGACGAACTGTCGGTTTCCGGGACGACATCCTGTGCGATGATTTCAAGTTGATCGATCCGCGCCGCTTCTGCGTTGCCGTGTCGTCGAACCAACTGTCGTCTTCACGCCTCGGGCAGCGCTCGCTGGGTTGGGTCAGCGCCGAGCGGTTGAAATCGCCGGAAATGCGGTCGGTTCGCCCCGCGATCTCTGCAAGGGGATGTTTCGCGACGATACACGGATACCACGTCGAACCGTGTCCCGCGTACTTTGGAGCGCTGCTGCGCGTGTGGCCCGGGTTTGACCTGCTCTGCAACTTAGTCCGAAACAGAACTAGAGTCTGCGGCTGCTAATGCCTGCTCTCTGTTAGTCGGTCGAGCCTCCGTGGGTACTCGTACGGCGCGCGATCACCGAATGAGCCATGTGGTTGCTCGGTAATGTATCGAGGCGCCAGGCTCAATTTGACAACATCCGCGCGAAGCCGGGGCGCGTAACTGGTTGATTTGCGTGACTCGGGATTCAGATCAGTGAATTCACACGGCAGGGGTCGCAGATTCGAATCCTGCATCGCCCACCATTTCCCGATTTCCAAACAGATAGGGCCCGCTTCGCGGGCCCTATTATGTCGAACCTTATTATTGGATCTCAGTGAACTCGCGCGGCTCGTTCCGGGCGCGCAGCTCGTTCCGGACGTCCAGCAATATCAGGCCGTCCGATCTTTTCAACCTTTGGCAACCTCTCGGCCTTTTCAGACTTTTCAGATTTCAGCGAACCCGTTGATTTCTCCATGCGCGATTCATTCCGTAATTCGTTGCGGGTATGGCTGGCGGCGCTAACGACCGGGCCAAGCTTGAAGCCCAGGCTATTGGCGATTTTTCCCCAGCCCATCTTCTGGCCGCGGAGGGTTTCAATTTTATTCAACGCCTCCGCCATCGTCGGGTAGTTCGTGGTATCGGTTTGTGTGAGACGCTGGGCCATGGCCAGCTCGATGGTGGTCTCGCCCCAGCCTTGTTTGTTAGCTCGCAATTGCTCGACCACGCTGGGATCAACATTGAACTGGCTGGAAAGCGTCTTGACTTTGTCGCTTGACGCCGACGAGGTGGTGCTGTGGTCGATTTCCTTCTTTATGGTCTCCAGTTGTGTTTCGTCCGAATTGGCTCTGGCCCAAGCCGGAACTCCCAGCGCCATGATCAGAAACAGGCCGCCTAACAGAGCTGTTGTGATATTGCCTTGCATCGTTACCTCCTGGTTCATGTTGCGGAAAGGCTTATTAACGCACATGAAGGATGCGGGTGGACGACCGTTCGGCAGGTGATTCAGGCCTCCCATTCCTCCAGCGGCGAGGAAGGCGCACGTTTGTCGGCGATCAGGCGTTTGGCCTTGGCTTCATCTTCGGCAAACGCCATGCGCACCGCATTCGGATTGTCCGGCGATTCGGCGATACGCAGCTCCCGGCAGAGATCTTTCGCCTCCTTGTATTGCACGCAGGATTTGACGAGCGTAAATTTTCTGTCGGCCGAAATCTTGAAAACAAAATAAGGCATGGCGCAAGTGTTCCTATAACGGTTGGAAAGCTCGGAAATGCTACCCCGGCGTCATCCGGTTGTCATCATTCGCCGACGTGCAGCAACTGGCCGCGTACCCGCGCGATCTTGAAGAACGCGAGAAACGAAGCAAAGCCGGCGGTGAGGTAAACCAAATTGAGCAACACGGCATGCAGCAGCAAGTCCACGCGGAAGACATGGTCAAACAGCACCGCGCGCATGCCCTCGAACACATGGCTCGACGGCAACGCCGCCGCGACATATTGCAGCCACACGGGCAGGGTATCAATCGGATAATACACGCCGCTGACGGGCTGCACCGCGAAGATGGCGATCCACGCCATGCTCTCGGCGCCGAGGCCGTAACGCAGCACGAAGCCCGAGACCAGCAATCCGATCGACCAGCCCATGATGATGAG
>DATICK010000018.1:0-2091 GCA_035456865.1 Sulfuricaulis sp. | reverse complement strand
CCGGCGGCGTTCATGGCCGCGGTGCTGTCGTCCGACATGGACAAGACCGACAAGGTCGTGACCATGATGGCCGAATGCCGCGACATGAAACTGAACATCCTGCCGCCCGATATCAACCGCTGCGAATATCATTTCGTGCCGGTGGACGATGGCACGATTTTGTACGGCCTCGGCGCCATCAAGGGGCTGGGCGAAGCCGCCATCGATACCATTTTGGGGGAGCGGAACCGGGGCGAACCTTTCAAGGATCTATTCGATTTCTGCCAGCGCATCGACCTGCGCAAGGTCAACCGGCGCGTGCTCGAGTCGCTGATCAAGGCCGGCGCCCTCGACGGGCTCGGCACGCATCGCGCGGCGCTGATGGCATCGCTCAACAAGGCGCTTGCCGTCGCCGATCAGCAAACCCGCGACCGTGACGCGGGCCAGGTGGATATCTTCGGTAACGCCGTCACGCCGGCGGAAACGCATGTTTACGAAGTCATCGCGGAGTGGAGCGAGGAACAGCGACTGGAAGGCGAAAAGGAAACGCTCGGGCTCTATCTCACCGGCCATCCGATCGCGCGTTATGCCGAGGAACTCAAGCGCATCACCGACGCGACCATCGCCGAACTCAAGCCCACGACCGACAGCACCATCGTGGTGGCCGGCCTGGTGGTCGCGAGCCGCACCATGCAAACCCGGCGCGGCGATCGCATGGCCTTCGTCACCCTCGATGACCGCACCGGCCGGCTGGAACTCGCGGTATTTTCCGACCTGTATGCGCAAAGCCGTGAACTGCTGGCCAAGGATACCCTGCTGGTGGTGGAAGGGCAGGTGAGCATGGACGAATATTCCGGCGGGTTCAAAATGTCCGCCGAGAAGCTCTATAATATCGATCAGGCTCGCGCCGCCTTCAGCCGGAGGCTGGTGATCGAGGTGACGGCCGAGCAGGCGGGTAACGGCTTCGTCGATGAGTTGAAGGAGATTCTCAGTCCCGTGGTGCAAGGAAAGTGTCCGGTATACCTGCATTACCACGGCCAACAGGCGGAAGCGGAAATCGCGCTGGGCGATGAATGGAAAATCAGCCCTACCAACACCCTGCTGGAACGCCTGTCGCGCCTTGCCGGCGAACACAGCGTGCATCTTGTATATCGTTAATTATCTTGGAACCACAGATGAACACAGACAATTTTGCCGGGAGCAAAAATAGGACAGCGGAGCGCAGCGACGCTGGCCCGAGCATCAGCGAGGGTGAGCGCCAGGGATGGCGCGAGCATAAACACATATATAAAGAATGCATCGATATTTTTGATCCGTGTTCATCCGTGTTCATCCGTGGTTTCGCTTTCAGCCTCCGATGAACCAAAACTATCTGGACTTCGAACAGTCCATCGCCGATCTGGAGGCCAAGATCGAGGCGCTGCGCTATGCCGACAAGGGCACGGCGATCAATATCAACGACGAGATCAACAAACTCAGCGCCAAAAGCCGCAAGCTGACCGAATCCATTTTTCATTCGCTGACACCATGGCAGATCTCGCAACTCGCGCGTCATCCGCTGCGTCCGTATACGCTGGATTACATTGCACGCGTCTTCACCGATTTCGAGGAACTGCACGGCGACCGCGCGTTTGCCGACGACCCGGCGATTGTCAGCGGCGTGGCGCGACTGGATGGCCGGCCGGTTGTCATCATCGGACATCAGAAGGGACGTGACACGCGCGACAAGGTGCGGCGCAACTTCGGCATGCCGCGCCCGGAAGGATACCGCAAGGCCTTGCGCCTGATGCGTCTTGCCGAACGTTTCCGGATTCCGCTCATTACGCTGATCGACACTCCCGGTGCCTATCCGGGCGTGGGCGCGGAAGAACGCGGCCAGAGCGAGGCCATCGCCCGCAATCTCTATGAAATGGCGCGGCTCAACACGCCTATCGTCAGTGTCGTGATCGGCGAGGGCGGGTCCGGGGGAGCGCTTGCCATCGGCGTATGCGATCGCCTGCTGATGTTGCAGTATTCCACCTATTCCGTGATTTCTCCGGAAGGATGCGCCTCGATCCTGTGGCGTTCCGCCGACAAGGCCTCGGAAGCGGCGCAAGCCATGGGCATCACCGC
>DATICK010000017.1:0-3480 GCA_035456865.1 Sulfuricaulis sp. | reverse complement strand
CTTCGCTCATGCCGACCCGGTGGAGAAACCCATCCCGGTCTATCCCACGGCGCATTACACCATGGGCGGTATTCCCACCAACCGCTTCGGGCAGGTGGTGGTGCCGGTGCTTACCGGGCCGGAAGAAGCGGTGCCGGGCCTGTATGCCGCGGGCGAATGCGCCTGTGTCTCGGTGCACGGCGCCAACCGTCTCGGCGGCAATTCGTTGCTCGATATCATCGTGTTCGGCCGCGCCGCCGGCAATCACATGCTCGAATATCTCAAGGAAAACCGCCGTCACCGCCCGATGGCGGAAGAAGCGGTGGATCGCGCCATGGCGCGCCTGACTCGCTGGGACCGGCAGGGCGACGGCGAATCGGTAGACAAGTTGTGCGACGAACTGCGCCTCACGATGGAAGATTATTGCGGCGTGTTCCGCAAGCAGGACTTGCTGGACGAGGGAATCAAAAAAGTCACGAAACTGGCAGAACGCTTGCAACACGCCACGCTGCGCGATCACAGCAGGATATTCAATACCGCGCGCATCGAAGCGCTGGAACTGGAAAACCTCATGGACATCGCGCTCGCCACGGTGCATTCGGCCGCCGCGCGCCACGAATCCCGCGGCGCGCATTCACGGCTCGACTATCCGAAGCGCGACGACCGCAATTGGCTCAAGCACACGCTCTACAGCCGCGAGGGCAACAAGCTCGACTACAAGCCGGTGCGGATGAAGCCGATCAGCGTGGAGACGTTCCCGCCGAAGGAGCGGGTTTATTAATTAATGGTTCCTGCCAATCTAACCTCACGGCTGTTTACATTTATAATTCTTTTTGTTTTGTCCACGTCGCTGTTGGCGGATTCCACCGTCGAACTGCGCCACGTAGGTACCTTCGATAATGACTTTGCCATCACGGTGCTTGCCTGGCACCCCGATGGACGTCATCTTGCCGTTGGGCAAGTGCTCAACAAGCGTATCGCCATCTGGGATACACAGTCCGGCAAACTCGTTCGCACTTTGGAGAAAGAAGCGGGTGGAGTGCGCGCGCTGGCTTACAGCCCGGATGGGAAATACATGGCGGTTGGCAGGGAATTCAGTCAGCTCACGAAAGGGCGCGCGCACGTGCATCTCTACGATGCCATGAGCGGCAATCTTCTTCAGGGTTTCCCTCCGTTGCCATCAGCCTCAAACAAAACCAGCGATGCCGAGGCGTTGGCATTCAGTCCGGACAGTCGTTATCTCGCTGCTTCAGGACATGGTTCGTCAGACGCGGTTGTTCTGTACGATATCACTACGAAGCGCGTGTTTGCCTACTCGCCTGATGTGCCCAAAGGTGAGGGGACTGTCGAGGCGCTCGCGTTCAGCCCCGACGGACGTTTTTTCGCGATTGGAAGAAATATCGGAAAGTTAGAAGTTTGGTCAACGAAACCTTGGAAGTTACACGAGAACTTGGACGGCCAGAACGCTGGTGTCCATGCCTTGGCCTTCAGCCCTGACGGTAATTATCTCGCCTCGGGTACCAATGTCGGCGAGCGTTGGGATCGCACGGTTAAACCGCCGAGACAGATGTTCGGCAACTTCCCCGACGACATCGTGCTCTGGTCTGTCCCCGCTTTTGAAAAAGCGCACGAATTCCCGAGCCGACATTTCAAGCAGACCCCGAACTCCAGCATTATCGAGCGCCTCCAGTTTAGCCCCGACGGCAAACTCCTGCTCGTCAGCGCCCGGGCCGGGTCGCTGGAGATCATCAATGTCACAACTGGTCAGGCCGCGCTGTTTAAGGACGGTTTTGGTGCAGTTGTTCATGCGGCCTTAAGCCCCGACGGCAAGCACCTAGCCCTCGGTCTGGGTAAAAAGATCGAGATTCATGAACTCAATGTCCGTTAACGCGGAAAAATATTATGAACTGTTATAGCGTCAGAGAGATATAAAAACTCTCTACTTCACTTACCCCCGCCCTTTGAAGATGCGCTCCAGATGTTCGAGATCGTTCACCACCTTCCAGTCTGAAGCCCCAGCATCGCGGGCGCGTTTTTCCCACCATTCCAAACGCCCCATGTAGCGGCGCGGATCGACGTTATCGGTGGTGAGCTTGGTCACGTTGAGCGCGATGATGCGAATGCCCTGTAGATTGATGGGAAAGTCGCGCACGGTCTTATAATCCAACTCTTCCTGCATGTCGGAGAAAATCAAAATGGTTTTCTGCCCGGCACCGGTTTCATTCAGGAATTCCGAGGCCTGGATGATACCGCCGGTGATATCGGTGTAGGCGCTGCCTTTCTTGAGGTCGGCCTTGAAGACGCCGATCTTTTCGGCGAATTCGCGCTTCTGGTTATTGACCTGCATGGGGTCCTTGCCCAGAGTCATTTTCGCGATAATGTCCTTCTCGGAAAAGCTGCGGCTTTTGACCCGCGCCACGGCCAGCGAATCGCCGGCTTTGAGGGTGCCGAGCATATAACTCACGACACGCTGCGCCTTGTCGAGTTCCTGTGAGTAGGTGCCCGAAGTGTCCACCAGCATATAGACCGCTTGCGCGTGGCTGCGCGAATCAGCGCACGAGCTGGCAAACAGGCTTAGCGCCAGAAGCGGAACAATCCAAAGATGCCGGCTCACAGTACATGCTCCCTGTGTTTGGGAAAGGCGGCCATGCTGCCCGAACTGCCCGGCGGTAGGGCGGGTTGGCGCGTGCTGCGATTCAGCACGACACGTTCAATGATCAGCGGCAGGAAAATGATCGCATCATAAAGATGAGCCGTGCCCTTGCCGATTTGATGCACCATGGTGGAAATGAAACGCATCGCGAAACCCAAGCCGCGGATACCCAGTACCAGCAGCGCACCAAAGACCGTGCGCCCGGAATGGATCAGGTATTCCAGGGGAATGGCCACGAAGGCCAGCGCGAAGGGCAGGGTGAAGCCGAGAATCATCTGGGCTGCCTTGGGAATATCGAGTGCCCAGGAGTTGGCCATTGCTTTCGTAACGGCTGCGCCACCGGCCAGCTCCTGTTTCAGAGCGATGTCAGCCGAAATGATCATGTCGCGCATGACCGCCAGTGCCACTTCAACGCCGGCGAGGATCAGCAAAATACTGAAAGATATCCACACCAGCCAGCGGCGCATGCGGTTGTTGATGTTGTTCAGCGGAAACAGGTGGGTGTAGCCCAGCGACTCCATCAGGAACAAGCCCATCAGCGTTTCGAACATGATGATCACCATCGCCGCCAAATACGATGCCTGGATATCGCCGACGATGTATTCGGAACCGCCGACCATGGCGGACATCGGACGCTCGATGAGCCAGAAGTTCACGAATGCGCCGCCGGCGGCGATCATGATCGCCAGCAGCGAAATCACGAACAGGATTGTGGACGAGGAGGTCAGGGAGTGTTCGGCCTGCTCGCTTTTGGCATGGATCTGTTTGTACTTCTCCACCTGCTCGTCGATCTTGGCGGCGCTCTGTTGCATGCCGCCGAGGTCCTTGTCGACCTTTTTCAGAGTGCG
>DATICK010000016.1:0-3677 GCA_035456865.1 Sulfuricaulis sp. | reverse complement strand
GTCGCGGACAAATTTTTTATCCTGACCGTAGAAGCCAAGCTCACCTTCAGGTGTCAGCGTATAGAACCCGACCAAACCGGGAAATGTTTCAATGTGACTCATCGCTCGCTTCTTGCCAAATCTATGTATTTTCAACGATCTAAATGTGTTATCTAAAGATAGATGAAAGCAAGGAACATGCCAGAAACAGCAACGCCGCCGCACGTTAGTCGCATGCCGCAATGTGGAACACTCTGACAAACAAGGGAATTTCAGCACTAACCATCTGTCTCATGTGCATAAAGTTGCTCACTATCATTGGCGGGCCGGCCCTGAGGGTGTCACTCCCTTGATACATCCGCAGACAGGGAACTATCCACAAAAATGCCGGCGAGCATGGTCACGTCGATCTTGCTGGGCTGCACCGTCGGCCACTCGGCGCGATTTAATAAACTGAATCGCCTCATTGAACTCAAGTCGCGATCCACGCAGTTGGAGCCGGTACGCATAGCCATAACCGATGGCACAGCTGAAGCTGGATTACACTTTTGCGTCCGGAGTGAATTCAGCGTCCAGGTATTCGTTATCCATGCCTATGATGACGACAACCGGAACGGTCATGAATTTATTCTCATTGCCGACATCAAGGGAGGGCTTATAGCGTTCATTTTCCCGCTGCCAGCGTACGAATCCCAAGCGTGCGGGCGTATAATAGTAATTGACAACGCCTCAATCGAAAAGGAACCCCATGTCGTCCATCCAGCAGGCCATCCTGGCCAAAAAGGCCGCACTGGCCGAAGTCGTCAGTGAACCCATGGCGAAACTTGGCGAGCGTTGCGTCGAGATCTGGCCTGACGCCGACGCGCTCGACCATCTCCTGCACGAAGCCATCGGGACTATTCCCCATTGCCATCTTCTCTATGCCTGGGATATCAACGGCATCGAGGTCTCGTCCATGGTGCAAGCGAGCGGCATAGATCCTTCCTGGCGCGGACGCGATCTGTCGCAGCGGCCCTATCTGAAAAATCACCTGCCGTTCAAGGGCGTGATGCTCTCTTCCGTGTACATGAGCCAGTACGTCCCCAAACAGTGCATTACCGCACTGCAGGCCGTCAGCAAGGACAACCGGCTGCTCGGCTTCATTGCCGCCGATTTCGCTCTCGCCGATCTCATTCAGGACAAACGTTTGAGCCCACCACCGATGCGCTGGCAGCAGTTCCGCGGCGATCCGGCGGTACGCGGGACGGTATTCATGCAGGAACGCGCGCCCAGCCTGCTGGACAAGCACATCGACCAGGTGCTCGACCTCATTTACCGCCTCATGTCAAACCACGGCGTGTTTCACAGCAAAATTCATTTCTCGAGCGGGCGTTGCTCGCTGTGGTTGTTCGACGACCCCTACAACTACCGCCTGCACAATATCGATGAAATTATCAATCCGGATATCTGTCTTGCCTATCCCGTCTGCCCCTATCCGGCGAACGCCAAGGTTTCGACGGAACAGATTCGTCAGGTGCTGGAGGAGTTCAAGTCGCTGCGCTTTGCCGATGAAACGATCTACCTGCGTTCCAGTTCCATCAACATTATGAACGGTCTGGTGGGTCTCACTTTCTCTTGCGACGGTTCGCATTACATGTCGGCCGGAGAATTTCTGGAAAAGGACCTGTCCTTCTGGCTGGGCTCGCTCAACGTCCAGCCGGTGGAAGCGGCCACCTGACCCGAATTTTTCAGGAAAGTCCGGCGATTTTCCCGGCGCGGAACAGCCCAACCAGCGTTTTAGCGTCCGTAATTTCATCGGCCTGCGCCCAGGCGAGCGCCTCCGTGAACGGAATCCAGTGGATCTCGATAATCTCATGCGTCTCCGTATTGGCCGGCACGTGGATGAGATTCCGCGCCAGAAACAGATGCACTATTTCAGTGAATACGCCGGGTGAACTGATGATTTTTCCCATCGGCTCCCACTGGCCGGCGCGCAGGCCCGCCTCCTCTTCCAGTTCACGCTGCGCCGTGTCCAAGGGCGGCTCGCCCGCATCCAGCTTGCCGGCGGGCAGTTCCCACAACCAGCCACCTGACACGTGCCGATACTGCCGCAGCAGGCAGACACGATTCTCGTTATCGAGCGCCACGATGGCGGCACCTCCGGGGTGGCGGACGATCTCAAACTCAGCCTCTGCCCCGTTCGGAAGCGTGACCCTCTCCAGATAAAGGTCGATGATTTTTCCGCGGTAAACAGTCGTTTTATTGCCCACCATGGTTCAGCTCCCCGGAATCGATATGGCCTGTCGGCATGGCATTCTACCGTAATCGCGGCACAGGTTCGCCGCCGGGCCATGCGATAGGCTCCCGGGGAAGTAGCGGGTAAAATCAGCGACGAGTCACAACTTCTTGGGAAGAATCAACTGGAATTTTTCACGGAATTTCACATCAAACTGGGCTACGGAAAAAAGATATGACATACCGCGCAATCGGAACGTTCCTCCTCGTCTCCCTGCTCACGGGTAGCTTGCTTGCAGGCTGCGCCACGGTGCCCGAGACCGGACGTTCACAACTGCTACTGGTCAGTCCCGCCGAGGAGATGCAGCTAGGCTTCCAGGAGTTCGAAAAACTAAAAAAATCGGTGCCAATCTCCAAGGACCCGGCGGCGAACGCCCAACTGCAGCGCGTGGGTCAACGCATCGCCGCGGTGGCGCCGCTGCGCAATGCGCGCTGGGAATTCGTGCTGTTCGACAAACCGGACACCCCCAACGCGTTTTGTCTTCCCGGAGGCAAGGTCGGCGTTTTCAGTGGCATCCTGCCCATCACCAAGGACGATGCCGGTCTCGCGACCGTGATCGGACATGAAGTGGCGCATGCGGTCGCGCGTCACGGCGCGGAACGCATGTCCGAAGGCCTGTTGGTCCAGCTCGGCGGACAAATTCTGGAACAGGCGACACTCGGACAGTCGGAAGCCAGCCGTGTCGCACTGCAACAGGCTTATGGTATCGGGAGCACGCTCGGCGTGGCGCTCCCTCATTCACGCGGACAGGAATTGGAGGCCGATCACCTCGGCATACTGTACATGGCCCGCGCCGGATATGAGCCGCGCGAGGCGTTGGCGTTCTGGAAACGTTTCGCTGAATACAACCAGAAACATGGTGGCGGGAAACAGATCGAGTTCCTGAGCACGCACCCGCTCGACGATCAGCGCATTCGCCAGATCGAGGGCCTGATCCCGCAGGCCGAAAAGGAATACCGCAAGCCCTAGACATTTCGTTTTCCAGCGTACCCGGGCCAAAAAACACTTACGCTATTTCCTTATTTTTTGTCAGATTGAATTGCCATTCCGTCGCCCCATAATCTGCCAAAGGATCACAAGACGTCGACCGATGGCGGAGCGGAATGCGCCATGATGCACCCTCTCCCGCCATCCGGTGGTCAAGGAGGCTATATGTTCTTCCGCAGACTCTACTTTGTAATACCCGACGAAACTCAGGCCGTACAGGTTGTTAACGACCTCGAAACTGCCGGAGTAAGTGTCCAACACATGCACGCCATTGCCGGCAGAGGCGCCACGCTGACGCGACTGCCGCTGGCGACCGAACGCCAGCGTCAAGATGCCGGCTCGCGCCTGGAACGCCTGGCGTGGAGCGGGAACCTGGCGCTGTTTTTTCTCGGGGCTGTCGGCCTGATCACATCACTGGCATGGTCTTCGCTGCTTG
>DATICK010000015.1:0-3129 GCA_035456865.1 Sulfuricaulis sp. | reverse complement strand
AAAAGCGGGCGCGAGACGATGGAGAAAGCCAGTGAAACGATGGAGAAAACCAACAAGGTCGTGGATTCGGTCAGCCGCACCTGGCCGATCAGCAAGAACATAAAAGAGCCGCGTTCGGAAACCCTGCCGGTCGACAGTTATGCGCCCGATCAGGCACCGAAACAAAAATAACCGCGAAATCACACCATGAAGCGATGGCGCATGCTCCTGTTCGTCACGCCGGCGGTTCTGGCACTGGCCGCCTGCGCCGGAAATCCCCCCGTGCTCACGGAACAGCAGCAAGACGCCATCCAGTTCAATCAGCGCGGCGAGACCGCCTTCCGCCGCGGCGATTACGCGCAGGCGTTGCAGGAATATCAGGGGGCGCTGGCTATCCACCGATCGGTCGAGAACATCGCGGGCATCGCAACCGAACTGCTGAACCTGTCCGTTGTTCATCGTCGGCTCGGCGATAAGGCCGCCGCGCAAGCTACCCTCGACCAGATACTGATGGACAAGAGTCTCGCCTTCAGTGCCGACCAGAAGGCCGAGGCCGCGTATCGCAAGGCCAGTTATTACCTGGATGACGGCAACGAACCCGAAGCGCGATCATGGGTGAACAAGGCGCTCGAATACTGTCACGGCTGCAGCGCCGAGGGCCGGCTTAACAATCTACTGGCCAGAATGGCACTTGCTGGATACCCGCAGGATGCTATGAACCACGCCCGCCGCGCGCTGGCCTTGAACAGAAATGCCGGCGACAAAAGCGAAGAAGCCAATTCGTTGCGCCTGATCGCGGATGCCGCATTTCAGTCAGGAGATTTCAAAGCCGCGCAGCAATCCTATGACGATGCTCTGCGGCTTGATAAGGACACCGGCGCCGCCACCAAGATCGCGCTCGATCTGATGGGCCTTGGCCGCAGTCTCGCTCGTCAGGGAAAACGCAGTGAGGCGATTGATTATTTCCAGCGCGCCTATTCCGTCAGCAAAGGGGCGGGTGATATCACGACGATGGGTGAGGCCGCGGTTGAAATAAAAAAGTTGTCGCCCTGATCGGTCACCGGGCAGTGTCTCAGTTTGAATTTCCGCTTCCGACTCGAAGCGGAAATTCGGCCTGACTCAATATCAGGTCTTGATCTGGTTGCGCCCATTCTTTTTAGCCACATAAAGCGCGTTATCAGCATCCGTCAAGAGCACTTCAATGTTTCCATCGCCATCCTTGCAGGCAGCCACGCCAAAACTGGCGGTAATTTTTATTTTATGCCCATCATTCGTTACCCCAAGATCTTCGATTTCGGATCTTAAACGCTCTGCCAGATTGCAAGCTTCTTCAAGACCGGTTTCAGGGAGAATAAAGGCAAACTCTTCGCCACCCATGCGTGCAACAATATCTATTTCTCGAACCACTCTTTGCAATGGTTCCGCCACGGCCCGCAAGACCTTGTCGCCAATTGAATGGCCATAGTTGTCATTGATCATTTTGAAATGATCAATATCCATCATTATCACTGAAATAGGGTGTCTGAATCTTTTTGACTGTTCAAAAATGCGAGTACCTTGTTCAAAGAATGCGCGCCTGTTTTTCAACCCGGTTAATTCATCTTTTTGAGCCAGTTCTTCGGCATATTTTTTTGCAGCCCTTAATTCTTCATCAGCAAGCTTTTTGTCGGTGATGTCAGTTGCTATTTCCAATCGCACCAAGTGCCCGTCAATCCAGTGAATGGCTTGATCTCGGCACTGATACCAGCGTTTGTTCACCGTATTTTGAAATTCCCAGACATGAACCTTTGTGGGCGCACCGAACTCGTCCAGCAGAAGTTTGTTGGTACAAAAAGGACAGGGGCCATCCTGGCCCGTCTGCAGTACTTTCCAACAGGCCTTGCCTTGAATATCTCCCCAAGTAGATTTCCCATATTCATTGACAAACAACACTTCATAGGTCTGCATGTCGGCCACATAAATCAGGGCATCAAGACTATCGAGAACAGTCGCTATGCCACGATAGCTTTCTTCAGCGAGCTTGATCTTGTGGTCATCCATCTGTTTAGGCATTAAGAGGCTCAGTTGATGCTCGGTTAACTGGCGCTAATATATCGTCTACGGCGGTTACTATCTCAAGTATAGATTTATTGACAAATTCTGCCCGTCGCACCCTGCCTCCGTGTACCAATTAAGCTTCACGTCAATTTATGGCCGGTAGACGCCAATTTGGCGGGGCTTGGACGGCGGGATGCGCCAACGGACGTGACACGAACGGCAATTTCTGACCAATGGCGGAGGTTCAATCAGGGACGCCGCCCGTAAAAAAGGGCAGAACATGTAATGGATTCGGGGCGCCGCGCGTTCCAACTCCGGGATACAATCCTGATTTCTTCACAGATTCCGGATACTCACTGATTCCATGCCCTACTGGCGCCTCGCCGGATTTTATTTTTTCTATTTCGCCACCCTCGGTGTGCTGGTGCCGTACTGGGGGCTGTATCTTCAGTCCGTCGGGTTCACGCCGGTGGACATCGGCAATCTCATCGCCATCCTGATGTTTTCGCGCATCGTGGCGCCGATGGTGTGGGGCTGGATCGCGGATCATCGCGAGTCGCGCATGGTGGTGGTGCGGCTTGCGTCGTTCCTGACGATAGCGAGCTTCAGCGGCGCTTTCTTTGGTTCATCGTTCTGGTGGCTGGCGGTGGTGATGCTGCTGTTCAGTTTTTTCTGGCACGCTTCGCTGCCGCTGCTCGAAGTATTCGTCATGCGCCATACCGCTTCGCGTCCGGGCGCCTACGGGCGGGTACGGCTGTGGGGTTCGATCGGTTTCATCGTCGCGGTAACCGCGTTGGGGCCGGTGATCGACGCACGCGGTCCGTGGTGGGCGCTGCCGGCATTGCTGACGATGATGCTCGGCATCGGGTCGTTCAGCCTGATGCTGCCGGAGTCGGAGATGCGCGGTTCGGTCGAACATGCGGGACCGTTCCGTCAGGCGCTGTTGCGTCCCGAGGTATTCGCGTTTCTGCTCGCCTGTCTGCTGATGCAGATCAGCCACGGGCCGTACTACACCTTCTACTCGATTTATCTGGAAGGCTACGGCTATTCGAAGACGCTGATCGGCCTGCTGTGGGCGTTCGCCGTGCTATGCGAGATCGGCGTGTTTCTCGT
>DATICK010000014.1:0-4867 GCA_035456865.1 Sulfuricaulis sp. | reverse complement strand
CGGGGATGTAATCGTGTTGACGATCGTGCTGTGGATTATTACGACTCGGGAAATTCCAGAACAGCGATCTGGTTGCGGCAGGCAATGGTGTTACCGGCGTGGTCGACGATAGCCTGGCACGGTAAGGTAATGTCAGGCCTGCCGAGATGATAGCCTTGGCCGTCATCCACGCCGTATTCCGTCAGCGGCCGAAAATTTTCTTTGTTTTCCACGAATTCTGCGATGGTCTGCTTACCCAAGGTCTGGGCGATCTCTTCATGACTTTGACTGTCGCCTGATCGATGCGTCTCATCCAGGTTTTTCACGAATTGACCATCATGAATCGCCCACGAAACATATTCACCCCAAGTCGTAACCCCAGACGCGCGGCAAACGCGTGCCTTTGTGGATGTTTCGCAGAAGAATGCACCACGTTCGTTATCGTTATTTGGCAAGCGAGTCTCGACGTAATTGCTCAATCAACAGGCATTGTTCATGCCTGTAATCAGGCCAGACGGGTGCTGCCAGGGGCTTACAACCCGATTCAGCGTATAAGGCCATGATTATTATGCTTGTATTTGTCGATCCCCATGTTTGAATTGTTTATTGTTAATTCTCAATTGGAAATCCCGGCGGCATGCGTTATTTTGTGCTCGAAGCATGCGCTACATCCGCACATTTTCTGAACTGGGGATCGGGGATATTCCCGTTGTTGGAGGCAAAAACGCTTCTTTGGGCGAGATGTATCGCCACTTGAGCGCGGAGGGCGTGCGGATTCCCAATGGATTTGCCACCACATCCGAAGCCTATTGGCATTTTCTCGAGCACAACAATCTTGTCGAACGTATTAGCGGGCGCCTGAAGCTTCTAGACGCTAATGATCTCACCCAGCTGGAGCAGGCCGGCGCTGATATCCGCCGCTGGGTCCAAGAGGCGGAAATACCTCCCGACCTGACTCAGGAAATCACCACGGCGTACCAGACTCTCGCGAAAGAGTACGGACCCGATCCCGATATCGCCGTTCGCAGCTCGGCGACCGCCGAGGATTTACCGGGCGCCTCGTTCGCGGGGCAGCAGGACACCTACCTTAATATACGCGGCGTCAAGGATCTGTTGACGACCTGCCGCCGGGTTTATGCCTCGCTCTTCAACGACCGCGCCATCTCCTACCGTGTGCACCAGGGATTTTCTCACGATGACGTCGCGCTTTCGATCGGTGCGCAGAAAATGGTGCGCTCCGATATAGGTTCTTCCGGCGTGGTGTTCACGCTCGACACCGAAACCGGGTTTCGTGATGTTGTCTTTATCACCTCCGCCTATGGCCTGGGCGAGAATGTCGTACAAGGAGCCGTGAATCCCGACGAGTTCTATGTTTTCAAGCCAGCGCTGGCTGCCGGCAAGCAGCCAATCCTGAAACGTCAGCTCGGCACCAAGGCAATCAAGATGGTCTATGCACAGGAGGCGGAGCGAGGTTATTCCATCCGCAATGTCGATGTGCCAGAGGCCGATCGCCTGCATTTTTCCCTGACAGACGAGGATGTGCTCGAGCTCGCGCGTTACGCCGTAAAAATAGAACGGCATTATTCAAAAGGGGCCGGACGAGACATGCCCATGGACATCGAATGGGCCAAGGACGGCGTGGACGGCAAACTCTACGTGGTGCAAGCACGTCCGGAGACGGTGCGCTCGCAGGAGACGCGTAACGAGTACGATGTTTATTACCTGGAATCACGCGGCAAGATTCTGGCATCCGGGAAAAGCGTGGGCCGTCGTATTGCAGCCGGTCAGGCACGCGTGATCCGGAATGTCGCCGACATGTCGCAACTGCGCGCCGGCGAAGTGCTGGTAACCGACATGACCGACCCGGACTGGGAGCCGGTGATGAAGACCGCGGCGGCGATCGTTACCAATCGCGGCGGTCGAACCTGCCATGCCGCGATTATTGCGCGCGAACTCGGCATTCCGGCGATCGTGGGTTGTGGCAACGCCACCGAAGCCCTCGGCCAGAGCAAGCCGGTGACGATATCCTGCGCCGAAGGCGATACCGGCCATGTATATGACGGCGCATTGAAATTCCGCGTAGAGAAAATTTCCGTCGATGCGGCCAACCGTCCGCGCACGAAAATCATGATGAACCTCGGCAACCCCGATCAGGCATTTGAGCACTCCTTTCTGCCGAACGATGGTGTCGGACTTGCGCGTCTTGAATTCATTATCAATCACAGTATCCAGGTGCATCCCCGGGCTTTGCTGGAATACGAGAAACTCAGCAAGGATGAGCAGGAGCATATCGACCGGCTGACGGTCGGCTACGGTGACCGGCGCTCCTATTTCATCAAGCGCCTTGCCGAGGGCGTCGGGATGATCGCGGCCGCCTTCCATCCCCGGCCGGTGATCGTGCGTCTCAGCGATTTCAAGTCGAACGAGTATGCCTCGTTGTTCGGAGGCGAACGCTTTGAACCCAAGGAAGAAAATCCCATGCTCGGGTTGCGCGGGGCCTCACGTTATTACTCTGAGACCTTCCGTGAAAGTTTTGCGCTGGAGTGCGCGGCGCTCAAGCAGGTACGCGAGGACATGGGTCTTACCAACGTGGCCTTGATGATCCCGTTCGTACGCAGCGTGGAAGAGGCGCAACAGGTGCTGGCGGCCATGCGGTCGCACGGGCTGGAGCGTGGAAAGGCGGAACTAAAGATATATCTCATGTGCGAAATTCCGGCTAATGCATTGCTGGCGGAAGAGTTTTTGCAGCACTTGGACGGATTTTCCATCGGTTCGAATGACCTGACCCAACTGACCATGGGGGTCGACCGCGACTCAGGGCTATTGACCGGGTTCGATGAACGCAACCCGGCGGTGCTCAAGCTCATGGAAATGGCCATTCGCACTGCCCGTAAAATGGGCAAATACGTGGGTATCTGCGGCCAGGCGCCCTCGGACTACCCCGAGATTACCACCTGGCTGGTGAACCAGGGCATTGCTTCGATTTCGCTCAACCCGGACAGCGTGATTCCCATGACGCGCATCGTGCTCGAGGCGGAGCGGAACTTGAAATGATTTCGAACCGGGGACCCCGCGCATGGTCTAATGCTGGCACGTCGCGCGGGCAGCAAGTATGATCATGCGCAGTCTGCGCCACCCCATCCACTCTTGACAGCGAGAATCCGTCATCATGTTACGTTTCGTCTTATCTTGTCTTCTCGGTTTTGCATTTGTCTTCTCCGCTTCCGCTGGCGAACCTGAAATGAAACAGGTCAAAGCCGGTCTGGTCAGCGCCTTTCCCGAGCTTTCCACGGCGACCATCAAGCCGGGGCCGGTTGCCGGCATGTATGAAATCGAATTCGATGCGAAAGTATTTTATACGACCAGCGACGGCAAGTACCTTTTCATGGGTGATCTCGTGGACATGGGCACGCATACCAACCTGACCGAAGCAAGGCGCGCCTCGATTCGCATGCGGCTGCTCGATGAGGTGGGCGAACAAAACATGATCGTGATGGGACCGGCGAACCCCAAACGCACGCTGACGGTGTTCTTCGATGTGGATTGCGGCTATTGTTCCAAGTTCCATCTTGAGGTACCCACGCTCAACAAGCAAGGCGTTAAAGTACGATATCTTTTTTTCCCGCGGACAGGTCTGCGCTCCGAAAGTTACAAACGCGCGGTGGCTGTCTGGTGCGCGGCCGATCGCGTCAAGGCGATCGGTATCGCCAGTGCCGGCGGCAAGCTGGACATGAAAACTTGCAAGAACCCGGTGGAGGCAAACTACCTGCTGGGTCAGCGTTTGGACGTCAACGGCACGCCGACCATATTCTTCGACGACGGTAAAACTATTCCCGGCTATGTACCCGCACCGCGGCTGTTGAGCATGCTCGGGATCAAAGCCGAATCGTCGGGCGCGGCGGTGCAGTGACGGGCGGAACGAGGGAATGGACCAGCGAGAGACAACGACGGACCGGGAATGGGTGAAACTCCGTAATCAGCTGCGCGACAACGAGCGCATCTGGTCCGGATTCCGGGAGATCGAAGTACGGATGATCG
The DNA here is from genome assembly GCA_035456865.1 of Sulfuricaulis sp. Taxonomy (GTDB): domain Bacteria; phylum Pseudomonadota; class Gammaproteobacteria; order Acidiferrobacterales; family Sulfurifustaceae; genus Sulfuricaulis. Next base: position 850 of record DATICK010000014.1, on the reverse strand, counting down.
GCTCGAATTCGCTGACTGATCTCGCCAGGGTCATCACGGAAGGCATTCCCGAAACTTTTTCCGGTATTGACTGTGTCACCATCGCCTGTGTCGATCCGGAATACGAGATGACACGGCTGATCGATGCCGGCATCGAATCCGGTTTGAAGCCGAATTGTATCGTCGCTATTCCGCGGAAGTCGCTGAATGAAATTTTTGCCCATCCATGGCGCCCGCGTCTTGGGCCGGCGGATGCGCACATTCATTCCCTGCTTTTTTCGAACAATCCCTGCGCGTCAGGATCGGTGGCGATCGCGCCGCTTATTCGCCGCGGCGAACTGATCGGCAGTCTCAATCAAGGCAGCCGTGATCCGAAGCATTTCATGCCCGGTATAGCGACGGACCTGCTCGAGCACCTGGCGGCCGTGGCGGCGCTGTGTATCGACAATGCGGTCAATCATGAGCGTCTCAAGCTCGATGGACTCACCGATCCGCTTACCGGCGTTTCCAACCGGCGCTTTTTCGAGCGCCGCCTGGCGGAGGAGATCGAGCGTTGGGCGCGCCAGGCCGGACCGCTCGTGTGCATGCTGGCGGATGTCGATTTTTTCAAGCAGGTTAACGACCAGTACGGTCACCAGGTCGGTGACCGCGTGCTGCGCCAGATCGCCAGCATCCTCGGACAGGATCTGCGCGGCAGCGACGTGCTGGCGCGCTACGGCGGCGAGGAATTCGTGCTGCTGCTGCCGGGCACGACGCAGGCCCAGGGGGCGGCCATCGCCGAACGACTGCGTGCCAGTGTGGAGCACAGCGCGTTTATTATTCCTGAGGGAGTCGATCTGGACGTGACTGTCAGCATCGGGCTTGTCTGCCT
>DATICK010000013.1:0-14662 GCA_035456865.1 Sulfuricaulis sp. | reverse complement strand
CGGCAGACCTGCGACAGTTCGTCCACCAGTGACTTCAGTATCGGCACGTTAAGCATGTCGAGCGTGCCGGACATCTTATGGAATGATTCGAGCAACGGTTCGAGCGACACCGTGCCCCGATTTTCCGGATCGAAATAGGTGGACATCAAGTCCTGCGCCGCCTCGATCTCCTTGCCGAGCGCCGTCGATACCGACTGCAGCGCCTCGGGTGTCGGCAGGTCGCCCGTCGCGGGAACCTCGGCGACACCGCCGGTCAGCAGGAATTCAAGCTCGAACGCCTGGCTCAGCTGCGTGACCTTGGCTCCCGTGGATTTCGCGTGCGCCACGTCCCACAGGATGGCGTTGATGAGCGATTCGGAGGAATTGCGCAATACCGACTTTTCCGCGCCGTCGATGATCTTCTTGATCTGCTGGTCAAGGCGCGCAAAAAGCTTCTTGCGCTCGGCCGTCACTTCCAGACCGTCATCGATCAGCGCCTCGAGCAGGCCACCGGCGACCCAGAACAGCTGCTCAATCACAGCGAATCCCGCCTTGGCCTGTAACTGCTCGAAGACGTCCATGATGATACGCAGCGGTTTTTTGTTCGGCGTATCGCGCAACCAATCGAGCAACGCAGGCTGGAACGTGCCGCGCAGATGTTTGGCAAAATCGCGGTATTCCGTCTCCGCCAGTTTCGCTGCCGGCTGGGCGGTGGGCGGCGGACGTACCGTGAGATCGGGCGAGAAAAGTTCGAGCTCCGCGATGGGCGGGGCATTATGCGCGGCGCGCAACTCGTTGATCAGCGTTATATGCTTGAGTGGGACGTCCAACTGGCCGTATTGCAACCGTGCCAGATAATCCGGTAGCGTGAGAATGCCGCGCGTCAGGACATCAAAAATATTTGAATCCGGCACGGCCTTGTCATTGATGACCGCTTCAGCCAGCGCCTCGGTTTCCTTGGCCAGCATGGCCGCTCCGTCGAGCTCAACCATGAGCAGCGTGCCCACCACTTGATGCAGGTGAGTCGCGCAGAAGCGCAAGCGCGTCTTGTCGGTGGGATTTTCGGCGAACGACTCGAGCGCGAGACGCGCTTGTTTTAGCGTCTCGTCGATCTCGGTCTTGACCCAACCAAGCGTGCTCAGGTCAATTTTGCTGTGCGTACTCATTGAATTAACAAAACTCCGCCGCGTTCCGCCTTCTCGCTCTTCCGGAAGACGTGAAACTCACCGCCGAACCGTGCCACCCGGCGGGTAGCATCAGGCCGGAAGCTTGAAACCCGCCACGGAAGCCTGCAGTTCGCGCGCCAGATCGGAAAGTTTTCCGATGGCTTCCGCCGTCTGCCGGCTGCCCGAAGATGTCAGCGTGGTCGTCTCCTGAATCTTGGCCATGCTTCCGGAAACGTCGGTCGCCGTTTGCGATTGCCGCTGTGCGTCGCGCGCGATATTCACAATCAGGCTGGAAAGCTGCTCGGACACCGATTCGATTTCGCCCAGCGCCTGTCCTGCGGCATCGGCCAGTCGCGTGGCCTGCACCACGCCGTTGGTCGCCTGCTCCATCGAAGCCACCGCTTCGTTGGTGTCGGCCTGAATGGTCTTCACCAGATCGGCAATCTGTTTGGTCGCTTCGGCCGAGCGTTCCGCGAGTCGTTGAACTTCGTCCGCGACCACCGCGAAGCCGCGGCCCGCCTCGCCGGCCATGGCCGCCTGAATCGCGGCGTTCAGCGACAGGATGTTCGTCTGCTCGGCGATGTCGTTGATCAGTTCCACGATTTCACCGATCTGTTGCGAAGATTCGCCCAGCCGTTTGATGCGCTTGGCGGTCTCCTGGATCTGCTCGCGCATGCCGTCCATGCCCGTGATCGTGTCCTGCACCGCCGCGGCACCGCGCTTGGCAGTCGCCACCGAACCTTGCGCCACTTCGGCGGAGCGTTCGGCGCTCTTCGACATGTCTTCCATTGAACGCGCCATGGCCACCATTTTGCCGGTGGCCTCGGTGATCTGTGCCGCTTGCCGTAACGCGGCCTCGGTCAGCTCGGTCGCCGTCTGGCGCGAGTGCTCGGAAGCCACGGCCACCTGCTGCGCGGCGTTCTTGATGCGCACGACCAGGTTGCGCATTTCGCGCACCGCGTAGTTGATCGAGTCCGCTATCGCGCCCGTGATCTGCTCAGTCACCTCCGGTTGAATCGTGAGGTCACCGTCGGCGAGGTCACCCATTTCGTCGAGCAATTTCAGAATCGCGTCTTGGCTCTGGCGGTTCTGCTCGGAGCTGTGGTGCGCACGGTCACGGGCGTCCACGACCAGCTTGCGGGCCAGCAGGAACAGAAAGAGTACGGTCGCGAAACCGGCGACGAAGATTGCGTTGCGCACACCGGAGCGTTGCTCGGACAGTCTCGAGTAGGCTTCGACCAGATCCCTCGATTTCTTAAGCAAGGGGTCGGACTGCTCGAATACCGTCTGGCTCGCGCGCTGGGAAACGAACAATTCCGCGGCGTTGCCCAGGATACCTTCGACGTGGTTGTTGATCTCGGCGAAGATGGCGGCCGATTCGTCGAGCTTGGGACGCACGCTCGGCGGCGCCACCTTGCGCAGCTTTTCGTCTGTCTCCTTGAAGAGCTTGGCGTCCTTGCCAAATTCGGCGGCGGCCACCGCGGCTTCGTTACCGCCCTGCGAGAACAGATTGACGTCCTTGGCAATACGCTGGGAGAGCATGCCCTGACGGCTCGCGAGATAAAGCTGGTCCTGCTTCATGCCAGCCTGGGAACCGAGCTCGACAATTTCGTCAGAGGCCGTCAGCAGCATCGGGCTCATCTGGTTGATCGCCATCACCGAGTCATGCATGCTGAAGAGCGATTTCTCGAGCGAAAGAATCTGGTCGACCTGCCCGCGCAAGCCTTCGTTCGGCTTCGGCGACCACATCTTGATGATTTCCTTCAGCTGGTTCTCGGCGATATCCGGCGGGCTTGACACAACCCCCAGTTCGGGATTTCCGTCGCGCAACGAAGTCACGATGCTGTCAAAGCGGTCGCGTGATTCCTTGAGAGTGCGGAAGGCGGTCGGCTGACCCAATACCGTTTCGCGCGCGTCTTTCGCCAGTCGCTGCGACAACATCAACAGCTGCGAAGATTGCTCGATGTATTTGGATTCGCGTTCGGACCGCTGGGCGTTCAGGACCAGCAACCAGATCATCGCGATCATGGCGAGGACCAAACCGCCCAGGAGGAACGACAGGCCGGAAAACATGTTCATGATGCCGCCTGGCAGCACCGAAGCTGCCGGTTTGCCGACATCAACAAACTCGTCTGCCGAGGCCCCGGGCGTCCCACCGGCAAGATCGATAATGTCCTCGGAGGGTTGATCGATCAATCCATCCTTCGTAGATTTTTTCCTAGCCATACTGTCCACCTCATCTCATTTGAGATATGTCAACGTTATACATTCATCCAAACAGCCCACCCCGGCAATGCTTCGCGATTCAGGCCGCGACATGCCGGAAAGAATCACTCTCCGCCAGCGATTTCATGTCAAACACTCCCCACAACACGTTGTCACGCAAAAAAGCGCCATTCAGCTGGGCCACGACGGGGCCGTCCAGATCGGACAGATCCTGACGTTCCAGCTCTTCGTCGAAATGCCGCAAACCCAGCACTTCATTGACCAGCACGCCAGCGTTGAGTCCGGGTACGTTCATGATCAGCATGCGCGCTTTCTCATCAAGAAAAACCGGCGGCTTGCCGAAATACTCCGGCAGGTCGACGATCGTGATCAGGTTGCCGCGCACATTGGCCACACCCTTGAGCCAGGATTTGACGCCCGGAACCAGCGTCGTGGGCGGCGGCGGGAGAATCTCGAGCACATGATCGAGCGGCGTCACCAGCATCATGTCGCCGATCCGGAAACCCACCCCCGACCACAGTTTCGTGACTTCGACTTCCTGCGGGAGCCCCGGGGCGTTTTCCAGACTCTCCTGCTGCATCTTGCGCAGAAGTTCGAACGGGTCCTGTTGGGTTCTGGTCATGGCTAGAGCGTCCTGATCTTCTCCATCAAGACCTTTTCGATAACCGGCTTGACGATGTAATCCTTCGCGCCCTGGCGCAGGCCCCAGGCCTTGTCGGTTTCCTGGCCCTTGGTCGAACAGACGATGACCGGGATGGTGGCGGTTTCCGGATCCTTGGTGATCGCGCGAGTGGCTTCGAAGCCGCTCATGCCCGGCATCACGATATCCATGAGAATCAGGTCGGGCCTTTCCTGCTTCGCCTTGATGATGCCTTCTTCCCCGCTGGTTGCGGTCACGACCGTGTACCCGTTTTTCTTGAGCATCTCGCTCATCAGATGGGTGTCCGTCGCCGAATCATCCACAATCAATACTTTTTTGATGGCCATATGACAGCTCCATGCGTTTCGTTTTTAAAATCCCCGGCGCGTCGGGCGCACCCGGCCCGATCAGTGCACATACTTGTTAATCACATCAATCAACTCTTCCTGGGTGAACGGTTTGTTGACGTGTTCTTCCGATCCGGCGATCCGCCCACGGGCGCGATCGAAGAGACCGTCCTTGCTCGACAACATGATGACCGGTGTGTCCCGGAATTTCTTGTTGTTCTTGATCAACTGGCAAGTCTGGTAGCCATCGAGCCGTGGCATCATGATGTCGACGAAAATAATGTCCGGATTGTTATCGGTGATCATCGACATGGCCTCAAACCCGTCGGCGGCCGTGTAAACTTCGTAGCCGGCCTTCTTCAACAACGCCTCGGCCGTGCGCCGTATCGTGTTGCTGTCATCGATAATCATCACTTTGATACTCACGTGCGCTATCCTCGCCGAAACTCTGCCCATTGGACGCAATTCTCCACCCCAACACGCGAAATCCGGTCGGTTAGTGATGTAATTTGTGCAATTATTTTCCTATAACAATGATTTGGTAGCACAAACACCACCCAAAATCCATGCACTGGCCTGTGCCGGCTCACCCTACTCAATATAGTCCATGCTTTGGCCAGTCGTCCCGAAACAGCCCGCCGGCCATCAGCTCCATCAAGAGGTCCCGAAGGAAGCGGCAAAAATGACCAAATAGCAGCATGAATCGTGCCATAGCGCCCTTTGGACTTAACTTGAAGCAAGGCAATCGGCTACCATGGGGCCAAGACCAGTCATGACGCCAATACCAGGGAACCATGGGTAACGACTCTCGGCCTGCCGTTCCGCATCTAACCACGGCCCTGACCGGGCCGCTGCAGAAGATTGAAACCCACCTGCTGCAAAACCAGGCCGGGATCGAGCGCTGGTTCCGTTCCCAATGGCAGGAGACACCCGCGCCCTTTTATTGTTCCGTGGATCTGCGCAATGCCGGTTTCAAGCTGGCGCCGGTGGACACCAACCTGTTTCCAGCCGGATTCAACAATCTCAACCCGGCCTTCCAGTCGCTGGCGGTCCAGGCGGTCCAGGCGGCGCTCGAACGCATCTGTCCGAGAGCCGGCGGCGTGCTGGTCGTTCCCGAGAACCACACACGTAACCTTTTCTACTTCGAAAGCCTCGCCACCCTCGTCGAAATCCTGACCATGGCCGGCCTGCGCGTGCGGCTCGGTTCGATGCTGCCCGATCTGCGCGAGCCAAAAATCGTGGAGCTTCCCTCCGGACGGCGGCTCACGCTCGAACCACTCGTGCGTCGGGAAAGCAAGATTACGGTAACCGACTTCGATCCCTGCTTCGTGTTGCTGAACAACGATCTGTCCGGCGGCTTGCCACCGATCCTGCAAAACCTCGAACAGCCGGTCGCGCCGCCGCTGTCGCTGGGATGGTGGAAGCGCCTGAAGTCGAATCACTTTGCCCACTATCATCGCATTGCCACGGAATTCGCCGACCTGATCAAAATCGACTCATGGCTCATCGATCCGATCTTCCGCAAGTGCGGCAAGATCAATTTCGAAAAACGCACGGGCGAGGAGTGCCTGGTCAATTACGTCGAAGAAGTGCTGGCGGCGACCCGCCTCAAATACCGCGAGAACGGGATCGACCAGGAACCCTTCGCCATCGTCAAGGCCGACGCCGGCACCTACGGCATGGCCATCATGTCGGTCAAGAGCGCCGATGAAGTACGCGCGCTCAATCGGAAACAGCGCAACAAAATGGCACACATGAAAGAAGGACAGGCCGTCACCGACATCATGGTGCAGGAAGGAGTGTACACCTTCGAGACCTGGGGCGCGAAGAACGCGGTCGCCGAACCGGTGGTGTACATGATCGACCACTTCGTCATCGGCGGTTTCTACCGCGTGCATACCGAACGCCGCACCGATGAAAATCTGAATGCCCCGGGCATGCAGTTCGAACCGCTCGCCTTCGCCGACCCCTGCAGTTATCCCGACCCGCACCAGGCACCCGATGCCAATCCCAACCGATTCTACGCCTACGGCGTCCTGGCGCGTCTGGCGTTGCTCGCCGCGGCGCGCGAATCCAAGGAAGCCGCCCAGGCGCCGGCGCCGGCTTCGGAAGGGCTGAAAAAGGCAAGCGTTTGAACACTCTACTCGCTCCATGACACTCCGGTTTGGCGTGGTGATGGACCCGATCGGGTCCATCAAGATAAACAAGGACAGCACATTTGCCATGCTACTGGAGGCCCAGGCGCGCGGCTGGCCGATTCGCTACATGGAACAACAGGACCTGTTCCTGCGCGACGGACAGCCGTTCGCACGGCAGCGTTCGCTCAAGCTGTTCGATAATTCCAGTCGCTGGTTCGAATGGGGCGAGGAAAGCACGGAATCGCTTGCTGCGCTCGATGTCATCCTGATGCGCAAGGACCCGCCGTTTGACATGGAGTACATTTACACCACTTATCTGCTCGAACGCGCCGAGGACGCCGGTGTGCTGGTGGTCAACAAACCGCGCAGTCTTCGTGACGCCAACGAGAAATTTTTCACCGCCTGGTTTCCGCAGTGCACGCCGCCCACCCTGGTGACGCGCTCAGCCGCGCGCATTCGCGGCTTCCTCGCCGAACATGGCGACATCATCCTCAAACCGCTCGGCGGCATGGGCGGCGAATCGATATTCCGCCTGCGCCGCGGCGATCCGAACACGAACGTGACGATCGAAACCCTGACCGCCGATGAAACCCGCTTTGCCATGGCGCAGCGCTTCATCCCCGAAATTGCCCAAGGCGACAAGCGAATCCTGCTGGTCGACGGCGAGCCCGTTCCCTACGCGCTGGCCCGCATTCCGGCCGAAGGCGAAACCCGCGGCAATCTCGCCGCCGGCGGCACGGGGGTCGGCGTCCCGCTCAGCGAGCGTGACCGCTGGATCTGCGCGCAAGTCGGTCCGGTGCTGCGCGAGAAAGGGCTGTTGTTCGTCGGGCTGGACGTCATTGGCGACTACCTGACGGAAGTCAACGTCACCAGCCCGACCTGCATCCGGGAACTTGACCGGCTTTACGGACTCCATATTAGTGTCGGGCTCATGGATGCCATCGCCGCGCGGCTTTCCAAGCTGAAGGTACGCCGGCCAGGTTAAGATATACTTTTATATAATAATTACTAAAAAATATATTCGACAGGATTTACAGAATTTCTCAGAATTTGCAGCATTAAGAATTTTTATTTTTTCTTTTTGTTTAAGGGCTACATATTTCAGAGTGATAATTGTATTCTGCGCATGACGGCCCAAACAATTTCAGGTCTTTCACAAAACGACCGTCTCGGGGTGAGTGTCTTCGGCTCATTCCTGGTGCACATGGTCGTGATTCTGGGCGTCACCTTTACTTTGCCCATATTGCGTAACTTGCCGGGATTACCGACGCTAGAAATCACGTTGGTACAAACCTCGAGCGACAAGCGCACGCTGGACCCGGAGTTCCTTGCCCAGGCCAACCAGGACGGCGGCGGTGACAGCGACACCCCCGAGATCGCCAAGAATCCACTACCGGTACGCGAGATTAGTCCGGTCAACCGTGACTTCCCGACGTTCCAATCCGTTCCTCAAAAACGCGTGGCGTCCGAACGAGAAATGACCGCGTTACTTTCCCAGGACGCCATCCGGAAAATCAAGGCGCAAGACGCCAAGCCGGACAAAAAAGAGTTGCAGTTGCAACCGCCCAACCTCGGTCTCATGGCGCAGGCGGAACTACTTCAGGAACGCTCGCGCCTGAACGCCGAGATCAGTCGCACCTGGCAGGAGTACCAAAAACGTCCACGGCATAAGTTTCTGAACGCCCGCACGCAGGAATATAAATTCGCCGCCTACATGGACGCCTGGCGCGCCAAGGTCGAAAGCGTCGGCAACCTCAATTATCCCAGCGAGGCAAAGCGACGCCATTTGACAGGCAACCTGTTGCTCGACGTGGCGCTCAATGCCGACGGCAGCATCAACGAAATCTCGATCCGGCGCTCTTCCGGCCAGCAGATCCTCGACGATGCCGCCATTCGCATCGTTGAACTCGCGGCGCCTTTTGCGCCATTCCCGTCCGAGATTCGCGCGGACCTGGACGTGCTGCACATCACCCGCACCTGGAAATTCAACGAATCCGGACTTACCAGCGAAAACTAGGTGTCTTGAGTCTGGCAGCCGACTGCCGGATACTGTGGTTCATGAAAGACACGAATTCGCTTGCCAACCATTTCCTGATCGCGATGCCGAATCTCGCGGACGCAAATTTCGCGCGCAGCGTCACGCTCATTTGCGAGCATTCAGAAGAGGGCGCCATGGGCGTGGTGATCAACCGCCGGATGGACCTGCATCTCGGCGAGATTTTCGAGCAGCTCGGCATCGAGACGAACCCGGAGAGCCACGCCGATACCGCCGTCTATTTTGGCGGTCCGGTACAGAACAACCGCGGCTTTGTGCTGCATGAACCCCTCGGTAACTGGGAATCCACCCTGTCGGTGACTGACAGGTTCGGCGTATCCACCTCGCGCGACATCCTCGAGGCGATTGCTGAAAATCGCGGCCCGGAAAAATTCATGGTGGCCCTCGGTTACGCCGGCTGGGGCGCGGGGCAGCTCGAGCGCGAGATTGCCGAAAACTCCTGGCTCTCCGGACCGGCGAGCCGCGAAATCATATTCAACCTGCCAGCAGAACACCGATGGAAAGCGGCGGCCCAACTCCTGGGCGTGGACCTCACCACACTCTCCGGCGAGGCGGGCCACGCGTGAAATCTGGGTTCGCACCCGGGAAACCCTTCGCTATCGGCCCGATACCATCATGTCCCATCGCAAAACGGCGGTGACCTATCTTGCCTTCGACTATGGGGAAAAATACATCGGGGTGGCCGTCGGGAGCCGCCATTCGCGCCTGGCCGAGCCCCTGACGACCCTGCGCGGAAGCGCCAAAAACCCGGACTGGGTGCGCGTTTCACAGATAATGGAGGAATGGCGGCCGGACGCGCTGGTGGTGGGTTTGCCGCTCAATATGGATGGCAGCGACAACTCCATGACCCGCGCCGCCCGGGCGTTTGGACAACGCCTCAAGGACCGCTACAATTTGCCGGTACATATGGTGGATGAACGCCTCTCAACGCTGGTCGCCCGGGATATCCTGAACGAAGCCGGCGTTCCCATGAGGCGCCACAAATCCCGTCTCGACAAAGTGGCGGCCCAGACCATCCTGCAGGCCTTCCTGAACGAACTCCCTGGAGATTCTCCGTGACGGTGACGGTCGACATCGACGCCGCCATGACGCGCATGGTCGAGCAGTTGCGCCCGATGCTCAAGCGCGATCTGCTGATGGTCGGCATCCACACCGGTGGCGTATGGGTCGCCGAGCGCTTGCATCAATTGCTGGAATTCAAAGAACCGCTTGGCACGCTCGACATCTCTTTCTACCGCGACGACTTCACGCGCATCGGCATGAACCCGCAGGTCCGCACCTCGCACCTGCCGGTGAACGTGGAGAATCGGCATTTGATCCTGGTGGATGACGTGCTGCATACCGGACGCACCATCCGCGCCGCGCTCAATGAAATCTTCGACTACGGCCGGCCGGCTTCCGTGATGCTCGCCTGCCTGATCGAGCGCGGCGGGCGCGAATTGCCGATTGAGCCGCAGGTCGTGGGCGAACACGTCAAGCTCGGCAAGAACCAGCACGTCAAACTGCTCGGGCCGGATAAACTCGAACTGCGCATCCAGGAGGTCAACGGGTGACACAAAACCTTCAGTTCGATGACGCCGGCCGGTTGCGCCATCTGCTCACCATAGAAGGTCTCTCCCGTCAATCCATTCTTGAAATTCTCGACACCGCCGAGTCCTTCATCTCGGTGGGCCAGCGCGAGATCAAAAAGATCCCGCTGTTGCGCGGCAAGACCGTCGTCAACCTGTTCTTCGAATCCAGCACCCGCACGCGCACCACCTTCGAGATTGCCGCCAAGCGGCTGTCGGCGGACGTCATCAATCTGAATGTCGGCGCCTCGAGTACCAGCAAGGGCGAGACCCTGCTCGATACCATTCGCAATCTCGAGGCGATGCACACCGATCTCTTCGTGGTGCGGCACGCCGAATCCGGCGCGGCGCACATGATCGCGCGTCATGTCCCGTCGCACGTGCACATCATCAATGCCGGCGATGGCCGCCACGCGCACCCGACGCAAGGCCTGCTCGACGTGTTCACCATCCGCCGACACAAAGGCGCTTTCGAAAGACTCAAAGTGGCCATCGTCGGCGATATTCTGCACTCGCGCGTGGCGCGCTCCCAGATTCAAGCTCTGAAAGCGCTGGGCGTGGCGGAGCTGCGCGTGGTCGCCCCGAAAACCCTGCTGCCCATGGCAGTCGGGAAACTAGGGGTACAACCGTACACCCGTATGGAAGAGGGTCTCGACGGGGTGGATGTGGTCATGATGCTGCGCTTGCAACGCGAACGCATGCAGGGGGCGCTTATTCCCAGCGAACAGGAATACTTTAATCTGTACGGGCTTACGCCGGCGAAACTGGCGTTGGCGGCAAAAAATGCCATCGTCATGCATCCCGGCCCGATGAACCGCGGTCTGGAAATCGATTCGGCCGTAGCCGACGGTCCACAGTCCGTGATCCTGCCACAGGTGACTTACGGCATCGCCGTGCGCATGGCGGTAATGTCGCTGATCATGGGCGGATCGGCCGAACCCGCGGGGGGGAGACGCTGACATGGGCCTGGTAATCAAGAGCGGGCACCTGATCGACCCGGCCAACGGCGTGGACGGCCAGAAAGATCTCTTCATCGATGACAACGGTTTTGTCATCGGTGTCGGCAAGGCGTCGCCGGGATTCAAGGCGAAAAAAACGATCGACGCGCGCGGCAAGATCGTCTGTCCGGGCCTCGTGGATTTGCGCGCGCGCCTGCGCGAACCGGGCCTCGAGCACAAGGCCACGATTGAATCCGAGGTGCATGCCGCGGTCACCGCCGGCATCACCACGCTTTGCTGTCCGCCCGACACCCACCCGGTGATCGACACGCCGGCGATGGCGCAGATGATCCAGTCACGCGCCTGGCGCTTCGAACTGACTTTCATCCATCCATTGGGGGCGTTGACACAGGGCTTGGAAGGCAAACGGCTTACCGACATGGAAGCGCTCGATGAGGCCGGCTGTGTCGGGTTTACCAACGCGCTCGCGCCCATCACCGACACACTCGTGATGCGCCGCGCCATGGAGTACGCCGCGACCCTCGATCTCACGGTGTTCCTGCATGCCGAAGATCCGTGGCTGCGTAATGGCGGCTGCATGCATGAAGGTGAGATCGGTACACGCTTGGGGCTTCCGGGCATACCGGAGGCGGCCGAAACCGTGGGCGTAGCGCGCGATCTGGCGCTGGTCGAACAGACCGGCTGCCGGGCGCACTTCTGTGGTCTGTCGAGCGCACGCGCCGTGGTCATGGTGGCCGAAGCGCGAAAAAGTGGTCTGCCCGTCAGCGCCGATGTCACGGCGCATCATCTGCACCTGACCGAATACGATATCGGCGATTTCAATACCCTGTGCCACGTGCGCCCGCCGCTGCGCGGCGCGCACGATCGCAAGGGATTACGCAAGGCGCTCAAAACCGGCGTCATCAGCGCCATCTGCTCTGATCACCAACCGCACGAACCAGACGCCAAGCTGGCTCCCTTCGCCCAGTCAGAACCGGGTATCTCGGGTCTGGAAACCTTGCTGCCACTGACGCTCAAGCTGGTGGACGAGAAACTGCTAACGTTGAATGAAGCGGTCGCGCTCCTGACGCATAAACCCGCAGAAATAATCGGAGTGGATACAGGGCATCTCGGCATCGGCGCCACGGCGGATGTCTGCATCTTCGACCCCGAAGCGCGATGGGTGCTGACGGAAGACAAAATTGTTTCCCGTGGTCATAACACACCTTTCCTGGGCCAGGAATTCCGCGGACGCGTGACGCACACGCTCATTGGTGGCAAAACCGTGTTCGAACTTTAGCCCGAAGATCCACACCGCAAAACAAAAAGCCCCATAAGGGGCTTTTTGTTTGTAGCGCACCGCCGAACGAGTCGATCGCGCCAGCCAGACGGATGGCAGCGTTCTATTTGAAGGTCACGTTACGCATGGACTCGCCGAGCTCGCGGCTCTTCGAATCCTTGCCTTCGAGCTTGATGCGGAGTCTCACGTCATTGACCGAATCGGCGTTGCGCAGCGCATCGTCGTAGGAAATGAGATCGGCCTCGTACAGATTGAACAATGACTGGTCGAACGTCTGCATGCCGGCCTCGGTGGACTTGCCCATGAGGTCCTTGATTTCCGGAATCTTGCCTTCCATTATCAGGTCGGCAATCAGTGGGGTGTTGATCATGACCTCCACCGCCGGCACACGTCCCTTGCCGCTCTTCATCGGAATCAAGCGCTGCGAAACAATTCCCTTCAGGTTGAGCGCCAGGTCCATCAGCAGCTGGTTGCGCTTTTCCTCGGGAAAGAAGTTAATGATGCGGTCGAGTGCCTGGTTGGCGTTGTTCGCGTGCAACGTGGACAAACACAAGTGACCGGTTTCAGAAAACTGGATCGCGAGGTCCATGGTCTCGCGTGAACGGATTTCGCCGATCAGGATCACGTCCGGCGCCTGGCGCATGGCGTTCTTGAGCGCTACCTCGTAGGACGCGGTGTCCACGCCAACTTCACGCTGATTGACGATGCAGTTCTTGTGGTCGTGCACGAATTCCACCGGATCTTCGATGGTTAGGATATGGCCATAGCTGTATTCGTTGCGATAACCGATCATCGCCGCCAGCGAGGTGGATTTGCCGGAGCCGGTGCCGCCGACGAACAGGATCAGGCCGCGCTTGGTCAGTGCCAGATCCGCCAGTACCTTGGGCAGATGCAGGTCGTCAAAGCGCGGGATATCGGTGTTGATCGTGCGCAGTACCATGCCGACGCGCTGCTGCTGCATGAACACGTTCACGCGGAACCGGCCGATCTCTTGCGGGGAAATCGCAAAGTTACACTCGTTGTGCGCCTCGAACTGCCGGCGCTGGTCCTCGTTCATGATGCCGTAGGCGAAGGCGCGCGACTGTTCGGGCGTCAACGCCTGCTTTGTCACCGGCATGATCTTGCCGTCGACCTTGATGGAAGGCGGGACCCCGGCCGTGACGAACAGGTCGGAGGCCTTCTTGTGCTTCATGAGTTTGAGGAGATCGATGAAATTCATTTGGTCTTGCTCCCGGCGGCCGCTGCCACGGCCGATGTCGTAAACGCGTCTTTGTTCGCAGCCACGGTGCGGGCGTCGTCCACGTGGATTTGGCGCGTGCGCACCATATCCTGCAGGCACTGATCCAGCGTCTGCATGCCGACGTTCTGGCCGGTCTGGATGGACGAATACATTTGCGCCACCTTGTTTTCACGAATCAGGTTACGGATCGCCGGCGTGCCAATCATGATCTCGTGCGCCGCCACGCGCCCGCCGCCGAGTTTCTTGAGCAGGGTTTGCGATATCACGGCACGCAGCGATTCGGAAAGCATGGCACGCACCATGTCCTTCTCGGCCGCCGGGAACACGTCGATGATTCGGTCGATGGTCTTGGCCGCGGAACTCGTATGCAAGGTTCCGAACACCAGGTGGCCAGTCTCGGCGCCGGTCAACGCCAACCGGATCGTCTCCAGATCGCGCATTTCGCCGACCAGAATCACGTCGGGGTCTTCGCGCAGGGCGGAGCGCAGCGCGTTGTTGAACCCCAGCGTGTCTTTGCCGATTTCGCGCTGATTGATCAGGCAGTTCTTGCTGGTGTGCACGAATTCGATCGGATCCTCGATGGTCAGAATATGCGCGTGTTCCGTTTCATTGACATGATTGACCATGGCCGCCAGCGTTGTGGACTTTCCCGAACCGGTCGGACCGGTCACCAGCACCAAACCACGCGGTTGATCGGCAATCTGCTTGAACACCGGCGGCGCATTCAGCTGTTCCAGCGTCAGCACCTTCGAGGGAATGGTTCGGAACACCGCGGCCGGGCCGCGGTTCTGGTTGAAGGCATTGACGCGGAAGCGCGCGATGTTGGGCAGCTCGAAGGAAAAATCGGTTTCGAGAAACTCTTCGAAGTCCTTCTGCTGCTTGTCCGACATGATGTCATAGATCATGTTGTGGACGGTACGGTCGTCCAGGGGATCCACGTTAATGCGCTTGATGTCGCCGTCCACGCGGATCAGCGGGGGCAATCCGGACGACAAATGCAGGTCCGAGGCGTTCTGTTTAAAGGCAAACGCCAGTAGCTCGGCGATATCCATTCAGGTTCTCCG
>DATICK010000012.1:0-2837 GCA_035456865.1 Sulfuricaulis sp. | reverse complement strand
CGCGCCCGCGCGCGACGATCGGCACGTTGAATTCATTGCACAACCGCATGGTTTCCAGTACCTGGGCGTGCGTAGTGGCGAACGCCACGGCGTCCGGGCGCGCGTGCCTGCGCGAATTGTCCTGACCGTAAGGCCAGCAGTCGGCGGGGTCGGTCAACACATTGTCCTTCCCCAGCGCGGTCCTGAGCCGCACGAGGAACGGACCTGGCAGATCACTCATAACGGAAGCCCTACTCGCTGTATGCAAATGACAGGACGAACGAGCGAAGCGAGTAGGGCTTCATTATTTCGTCCTGTCATATGACGAGCGGATGCGCTGGAGGAGATCAGTGGTCGAGCGGTTGAAACGGAATGGAATGGAGTGCACCTGACCGCCATAACTCTTTACGATATCCGCGCCGACGATCTTGTCCGGCGTCCAGTCACCGCCCTTGACCAGGTGATCCGGACGCACGCGCTTGATCAGCTCGTACGGCGTGTCGTCGTCGAACGGCACCACGAGCGACACACAACCGAGCGCGGCGAGGATGGCGAGGCGGTCGTCGAGGGGATTCACCGGGCGATCATTGCCTTTTTCGAGGCGCCGCACCGAGGCATCGCCGTTCACGCCGACGACCAGGGATTTTCCGAGCGCCGCGGCTTCCTCGAGGTAGGCGACATGGCCGCGGTGCAGGATGTCGAAACAGCCGTTGGTGAAGACCAGCGGCCGCGCGAGTTCCGCGAGCCGAGCCGGCAGTTGGGCCGTGTCCTTGACGATCTTGCGTTCGCTCGGGGTCAATCGAGGTACTCGAACACCTTGACCACGCGGGTGATGCCTCCGACGGTGCGGGCGGCCTCGGCGGCGGCATCGCCTTCACTCTGTTTGACGAGCCCCATGAGATAGACCACGGAGTTTTCCGTCACCACCTTGATGCGGGTCGATTTGAGATTTGGCGTATCCAGCAATTTGGCCTTGACCTGTCCGGTGATCCAGGAATCGTGCACGCGGCTGGAGAACGCCGTGGGTTCGGCCACGTTGATTTCGCTGATGACGCGCTTGACGCCTTCGAAGCGGCGCGCCCGCGACACCACGATCTCGCGTTGCTCGGCCGTGGTAGCCTCGCCGGTCAGAAGCAAGGTGCCGTTGAGACACGTGATGTTGACGTGAACGTCGTCACCGAGCCGGTTGTCGTCGGTGAACGCCTTGCGCACCGAGAGCTCGATGTTTTCGTCGTCAATCTGGGTGCCGACGGTGCGACGGTCGGTGGCACAGCCCTGCGCGAGGGTTATGCTGGCAAAAATAGCCGTGAGAAAAAGAAATTTCTGAATCATTTTAACCCTGTCCGAGAAGCTGGTAGTCGATGAGATCGCACAGACAATGGATGACGATGCCGTGGACTTCCTGGATGCGCGCCGTGGAGGAGCCTGGCACGCAGATGTTGACGTCATTTCCGGAGAGTACGGAGGACATTTCACCGCCCTCGCGTCCGTTCAGCGCCACACAGACGATGCCGCGCTCGTGCGCCGCCTCGACCGCACGGATCACGTTGCGCGAATTGCCGGAAGTGGTGATGCCGAGCAGCACGTCTCCTGACTGCCCTAGCGCGCGCACTTGCTTGGAGAAGATGTCGTCGAAATGGTAATCGTTGCCGATCGAGGTGATCGTCGAAGTGTCAGTGGTGAGCGAGATGCATGGCAGACCGGGCCGCTCGCGTTCGAAGCGGTTCAGCAGTTCGGCGGAAAAATGCTGTGCGTCCGCGGCCGAGCCGCCGTTGCCACAGACCAGGATTTTACGATCCGAGAGTAGCGCCTGGATCATGTGCGCGGCCGCTTGCGTAATGACCGGCGCCAGCACCTCCATGCAGTTACGCGTGGTCAGGATGCTTTCCTGAAAGATGTTCTTGACGCGCGTAACGAGGGCGGTGGAATCGGGCGCGGTCTGCAGACTGCTCTTGGCCATGGGGGCGTCCTTGATTAGAAAACGTTCTGTAACCAGCGAAAGTCGCCGCCTTCGCCGTCTCCGGTCAACGCTACGATATCAAAACGGCAGGCTTTCTTGGAGGCCCGTGGCGTATTCTGCAGATAGTGTTCCGCGGTGGCGCGCAGCCGTGCCTGTTTACGGGCGTCCACGGTTTCGGCCGGCGTGCCGAAATCATCCGATGAACGGTAACGTACCTCGACGAATACCAGGGTGTCGCGCTCCTGCATGACGAGATCGATCTCCCCGAAGGGGCTGCGGTAATTGCGGGTCGTGAGCGCGAGTCCCGCTTGCTGCAGGCGGGCACAGGCGATGTCTTCCGCTTTACGACCGCGGCTGAGGTTTTGCGGGGCGCCCCGTGTCATTTTCGATCTCGAATTGACCCTTGTGCTTGAGGAAGGTATCCACGAGTTTCGGCACGCCGCGATTGAACCGGGCCCACAGCAGTTGCCGCTGCAGGCGGCCGCTGCGGTCGAGCGATAGGCCGCTGGTGACGCCGCTGAAGCGGGCGCCCGGTTCCATGCTGATGCGGCCCAGGTGCGGGAGGATTGCGTAGCTGTCCATGCCGAGTGCGTACAGACGATCGAGGTCGCTATGAACGAACGGCCAGTTTTGCTGCACCTTCTGGCGCAGCTCCTGGATCCGGCCGTCACCGACCAGCATCCACGGCATGTCGCCGAAGACGATGCCGTCGAGATCCACATCCTGCACGGCATCGCCGGCGCCGGTGAAGATATGCGAGGTCGAGTACACCGGCACGCGCGCGGCGTGATAAAAATTGAGCTGCGGCTTGATGAGCCGCCCGTGCTTGGCGTCGGTAGCGATGAAGATGTAGTCGATGTCCTGCCGCGCGCGCGAGTCGAATTGCAGTTTCTGCCCG
>DATICK010000011.1:0-4739 GCA_035456865.1 Sulfuricaulis sp. | reverse complement strand
CCTGCCCTACGACGTGTTCTCGCCGCACCAGGACATCATTTCCCAGCGCTTGGAAACGCTTTACCGTCTTCCGGGCCTGACACGCGGCGTGGTATTGGCTTCCGTTTCCACACTCCTGCATCGCCTGCCGCCGAGGGATTTTGTCACCGGGCACAGTTTCCTGCTCAAGCTCGGCGATCGGCTCAATATCCAGCAGTTGCGCGAACAATTGATTCACGCCAATTACCATAATGTGTCGCAGGTGATGGAGGCCGGCGAGTTCGCCATCCGCGGCGGTCTCATTGATTTGTTCCCGGCGGGCAGCCATCAGCCCTACCGCATCGACCTTTTCGGCGATCAGGTGGAATCCATCCGCGAATTCGATCCGGCGACGCAGCGTTCCGGCAACACCATGAAGTCCATCCAGCTGCTGCCGGCACGCGAATTTCCGATGACCGAAGAGGCCATCCAGAAATTCCGCCAAGCCTTCCGTGCGCGTTTCGAAGGCGACCCGCAGAAAGTCCCGCTCTATCGCGACATCAGCAAGGGCATCAGCCCGTCCGGGGCCGAATATTACCTGCCGCTGTTTTTCCCACAGATGGCGACGATCTTCGACTATCTGCCGAAAGACACGCTGTGCCTCCTGGAGGCCGGCGCAGGTGAGACCGCCGGAAAATTCCAGCAGGAAACGCTACAGCGCTACAGCGAGATGCGCCACGACATCGAACATCCATTGCTGGAGCCTCCGGAGATTTTCATAACCAAGGATGAGTTCGTTTCAGGCCTGAAGGCATGGCCGCAGGTGCAGTTGCTGGAATATATCTCTGAAGAAAATACGGCGGCGGGACAAGCTCAGGAATACGGGAATGTAATTGCCTATGGCACACGCCCACCAGCTAGCCTTCCTGTCGATCACAAGTCCGACGCGCCTTACAGCGCGCTGTTCCAGTACTTGCGTGATTATCTCGGGCGCATCCTGGTTGTTGCGGAATCCGCCGGCCGGCGCGAGACGCTGAGAGGCCTGTTGCAGGAACACCGTTACCCGCCGGAGGATGTCTCCGGCTGGCATGCCTTTCTCCATAGCGACATAAAACTCGGTTTAACGGTCGCCGATCTGGAAAAAGGCCTGCTACTCAAGGAACCCGGCATCGCCGTTATCACCGAAGCGCAACTCTACGGCGAACGTGCTGCGCAACGCCGACGCCGCGTGCGCGGCGAACGCGAGCCGGCGGCAATCATCCGCAGCCTTGCGGAACTCGAGATCGGCGATCCGGTGGTGCACGAGGACCATGGCGTGGGGCGTTATCTCGGATTGCAGACGCTGGATATCGGCGATGGCCCGGCGGAATTTCTCGCGCTCGAGTACGCAGACGGCGACAAGCTCTACATCCCGGTATTGTCGCTGCACCTCATCAGCCGCTACACCGGCACCGACCCCGAACAGGCGCCGCTGCACAAGCTCGGCGGCGAGGCCTGGGAAAAAGCCAAACGCCGCGCGCTCGCCAAGGCGCACGATGCGGCTGCGGAATTGCTCGAGATCTACGCGCTGCGCGCGGCGCGTCAGGGGCATGCCTTCCCGCTTCCGGACGAACATTATCAATCCTTCGCCGGCGCTTTTCCCTTCGAGGAAACCCCCGATCAGGAGCGGGCGATTCAAGAGGTCCTGCATGACATGCAATCCACCAAACCCATGGACCGGCTGGTGTGCGGCGACGTGGGTTTCGGCAAGACCGAAGTGGCGATACGCGCGACCTTTCTCGCGGTCATGGGCAAGGCGCAGGTCGTGGTGCTGGTGCCGACCACGCTGCTCGCGCAGCAGCATTTCCAGAACTTCCAGGACCGCTTCGCCGGCCTGCCGTTCCGTATCGAGTTGTTGTCACGCTTCCGCAGTCCGGCCGATCAGCGCAAGGTGTTGACGGCGCTCGCCGACGGATCGGTGGACATTATCATCGGTACCCATCGGCTGCTGCAGGAAGACGTGCGCTTCAAGCGTCTCGGTCTCGTCATCATCGACGAAGAGCACCGCTTCGGCGTGCGCCAGAAGGAGCGCCTGAAAAAACTCCGCAGCGAGGCGGATATCCTGGCCATGACCGCTACCCCCATTCCGCGCACCCTGAACCTGTCGCTGTCCGGACTGCGCGATATCTCCCTGATCACCACCGCCCCGGAAGGGCGCTTGTCGGTCAAGACCTTCATCAGCGAGGTGAACCGCTCGGTGATTCGCGAGGCCTGCTTGCGCGAAATCCGCCGCGGCGGCCAGGTTTATTACCTGCACAACGAGGTGCGCACCATCGACAAGGCCGCGCGCGAACTCCAGGAACTCATGCCGGAAGCGGACATTCGTATCGCGCACGGCCAGATGCCGGAACGCGAGCTGGAACGCATCATGCTCGACTTCTACCACCAGCGCTTCAACGTCCTGGTGTGCTCCACGATTATTGAATCCGGCATTGACGTGCCCTCCGCCAACACCATTATTATCGAACGTGCCGACAAATTCGGTCTGGCACAACTGCATCAGCTGCGCGGACGCGTCGGGCGCTCGCATCACCGCGCCTACGCCTATCTGCTGGTGCCCGACAAGCGCGTGCTGACCGAGGATGCACGTAAACGGCTGGAAGCGATCGAATCGCTGGAGGAACTCGGGGCGGGATTCACCCTCGCCTCGCACGATCTCGAGATTCGCGGCGCGGGTGAACTGCTGGGGGAAACCCAGAGCGGAATGATCGACGAGGTGGGGTTTACGCTGTACTCGGAACTGCTCAACCGGGCGGTGCAATCACTGCAGGCGGGGCGGCTGCCGGAGACCGACACGTCGCTGCACAGCGGGACGGAAATCAATCTGCACGCGCCGGCGCTGTTTCCCGAAAATTATCTGCCGGACGTGCATATGCGCCTGATTCTTTACAAGCGCATCTCTTCTGTCAAAACGTTCGGTGCCCTGCAGGAACTCAAGGAGGAAATCATCGACCGCTTTGGTATGCTGCCTGAGGCCGGGCAATTGTTGTTTCGGGCAACCGAACTCAAGATTCAGACGACTCCGCTGGGCATCAGGAAAATCGACGCCGGCCCGCGCGGAATACGCATCGAATTCATCGACAAGCCGAACGTCGACCCCGGCGTCATTCTGCGTCTGCTGCAGGCCGCTCCGAAGACCTACAAGCTCGACGGACCGAACCGCCTGCGCATACTGGGGGACATGCCGGATGTGGAAGGACGGATCAAGGCGATCCGCCGGTTCCTTGAAGCGCTTACGGCCGAATCCAGGCCCACGGTGGTCCGTTCAGAGGTCGGGAAATAACAGGTCTTCTCGCCGTGCGGTTGATGTAACAAGTGGCCCGTATGGAGCGAAGCGAAATGCGAGAAACTTATGGTGATCCCGGATTCCATTTCATTCCATCCGGGCTACACCAATGACAGATTCACGTCAGGGTGAGCGAAACGAACCCCAGTGCACAACTAGAGTTCCTGAAACAGCGCCTCCTCGAAACCCAGCAAGCGAATATCCCGCAGGCGCATAGGATAGAGGATGCCATCGAGGTGATCGCATTCATGCTGCACGACGCGGGCATGAAAACCGGAAACCGTGCGGTCGATGGGTGTTCCATGCTGATCAAACCCGGTGTAGCGCAGGCTTCGATGACGCGCGACCAGTCCGCGCAGGCCCGGAACGCTGAGACAACCCTCCCAGCCCTCTTCCATCTCGTCGCCGATCGGCGTCAGGAGCGGGTTGATCAGCACCGTGGTCGGCACGGGTTCCACGTCGGGATAGCGCGGATTCGATTCGACGCTGAAGATGACCACGCGCTGCGACACGCCGATCTGCGGCGCGGCAAGACCGGCGCCGTTCAGCGCCGCCATGGTATCGAACATGTCGGCGACCAGCGCGTCGAGTTCCGGGTTATTGAAACCCTTCACCGGTTCTGCCTTTCGGTACAACAGCGGATCGCCCATCTTGAGAACGCGCCGGACGGCCATTTTCCACCCTCGATATTGCCCAGGGAATAAGAGATACTATTAAAAATTCAGCGCGAGGAAAACATGTGAAGCGGCTTCTACTTATTTTTGTACTGCTATCCGTCACGTGCATGCCGGCGTATGCCGCGGCGCCATCCACCAATGTCTATGAAATCGAGGTGGTTGTGTTTGAAAACCGGAATCCCGACCTGGAAGGCGGCGAGCTTTGGGATCGCGACCCGGATAAATCCGCCAATACGGAAATGAGCGATGCGGTCAGCGTCGGGGAAAAACCGGCAGCGGAATCCACCCTGTCAGCGACAGCAGCCGCGCTGGAACGCTCCGGCCGGCACCATGTCCTGGCGCATCTGCGCTGGCGGCAGAGCGCCGAAGCCAAGTCGGTTTCGAAGCCGGTGAAGGTCGTAAGTGCCGACGGCGCGCTGGACGGGGCGCTGCGGTTTTATTCGAGCCGCTTCCTGCTCCTGGATGTCAATCTCACGCTGCGTGAAGCGGTAAGCGGGGGGATGTCGGCGGGGACAGGACAGACCGCGCCAGTGTATCGGCTGACTGAGGCGCGGCGAGTTAAATCGTCGGAAACGTATTACTTCGACCATCCGAAATTCGGCGCACTGGTGCGCGTTTCGCCGGTCAAGGCGAATTGATCAGGCCCTGACGAGCAGCGGGATGGTTTGCTCCAGCAGGGTGCGGACGTTGGCCATGCCCGTCTCCAGATTCTTTTCGATTTCCTTGAGACTGATAGTCTCTTTGCTCTTCCCCGCCGCGGGATTCACCACGACGCTGAT
>DATICK010000010.1:0-7756 GCA_035456865.1 Sulfuricaulis sp. | reverse complement strand
CCTTGATACAGGGCGGCGTTCGTTATCGGGGCAATTATGCAGAGAACAACCGTGAGTAAAGCCGAAAAAATTGATTTCATTTTTCTTCCTCCGCTCCTCGTTCTTTTTTAATCCCAGTGTTCGCAAACCAGCGCCAGGGTTGAGCAGGTACTGGACGCTCAGGAGATCATGTTACGCTCGTTCAGGCGCCGGTCGATGGAACTTAGCCGGAATGGCATGATCGGGGAGATCGGTTGCGCCGGGATTTGTCATGTAAACTTATCCGACATTTGCGTCCCAGAAGTGTGGTGCATTTCCAATTATTCCCAATCTTCCTTTTTCTTTGGCTTCTTTTCCTTGCGATCACGATCGCCGGGGGTCCTTGCGCCGCACGCGCAATCCATGGCCGCCGGCGTCCACGTTGCTGATGCGCACCACCTTGTTTTTTGAAAGTGAGCTATTGGGATCGGAGTAACCAGGAATGAATCACTTCGAGCCCTTTAGCCCGCTTTCCTCGTTCTAAAATTGCAGCTCGGCCATGACACTGCCGTGATCCGATGGCCACAACCCGAGTCCGGGCGGCGGCGTCCTGTCAGAGATAGTGGCTCCCACGACCCTTGCCTTCTTTACACTGCCCGGCGCATCCAGCGAGAAGATCATGTCGATGCGCTCGTAGAACGTCGACCGCTGATTGGACAGATCCTCGAGTTGGCAGCACGTGTAGCCCGGCAGCATACCGGGGCGCAGTGTCCAGGCATCCGTATAACCGGCCCCAACGAACTGCTGATACGGCGTGACGATGCCGAGGTTGAACGGCGCCGGCAGCGGCAGCGGACCTGAGAGCGCTGGATGCTCGGGCGAGGAGTTCATGTCCCCCAGCACGACGAGCGACCGACCCGGCGGTGTAGTGTACTGTAAGACCTGCACCAGTTCGGCCGCCTGGGCGGCCTGAAACACCTGTGACAGAGGATTGGTGGGATCCGGCTGTTGCAGTTCGAGATGCGTGTTCACCAGCCGATAAGCCTTGTCGTCGATCGTCGCGTCTACCGCCACGAAACCGCGCTCCACGCTGATCGGGCCGAGGGGCGTGCTGGCCGACAGCACGAAACTGTAATTGCAGCCGTCGCCGGACGGTTTCAGGCAGATGCCCAGGCCTTGAAAGGCGGTGTAGTCCACAGGTGTGGCGTCGACATCAGCGCGCGCGAGTATGACATCCCGATCGACGACGCTGACGAATGCGAGGACTCCATTTATGAAGAAGGGAACGTCAGCAATCTTAAAATTGACAACCGTCGCCTTCTCCACGTACGTGCCATTCAAGGCATCGAGTGTTGCCTGGAGGTGATCGGAAAATGCCGCGGCGATCGACGGATCGCTGCACCCGTCTCCGCTGCACCCAAACGCGTAGACCTCCTGCAGGCCAATAAGCGCCGGCCGCTCCTTGGCGATGTCGGCGGCGAGCGCCTTCATACGCTCGGCCGGGGCGTTCGCCGCCACCTTCTGCAAGGCGGCGACGATCGCGGCGTTGAAGGCATTGGTATCAGTCGCGGCGAGAATTGGGGCGAGATCGGCACCCAGGTATTGATTCTGGGTCATCACCTTGATGTCGACCGCAGCGGCCGGTGGTACCAAGAACATGAGGGAAGCCAGGAAAGAAAATCCAAGAAAGTACCTTTTCATGGTGTTGTCCTCCATTGATGAGCTCTTCTACATCCGGTGGAAGGCTCCTTTCACCGCTCCGCTGAGGGCGGAAGCCGTACGTCGTGCCAGCCCATTCCTTCGCGGACATATGTGATCGACGCGCGATTCCCAGTTCGAAATAATTTTTTAATATGCGGCCGATTTATGCTTTTGTCGTTGACGCGCATCAAACCGGTGCTGACCCTCAGCAAAACCAATTGCGATAAGAAAGAGAGCGAACGTAAACAAGGCGCGGGACTTCTGTCTGTCCGATAAATCAGCCGGGGTTAATGAATCTGCATGGAAGATGGCGGCAGAACTCGCAGAAATATCGGATAAGGCACGTCGCGCAAGTATTTGACGCGCAAAAGATAACCTGTTTTGCAGCTGCCCAGCTTTATAAGTATTCTTCCTTCTTGTTTTTTTCCTTCTTCTGCTTCCGTGCGGCTTGTTCCACCGCCGGCAGCGATTTTATGTATATCGCGATGGCGCGGCGGTCGTCGTGTGTGAGATGTGAAGTGCTGTTGTCGATTACTTCGGCCATGGCATCGCCCGCGTAATCGCCGTCGGGCATCAACCCTGTTTCGAGGTATTCGACCAGATCGCCTTGGCTCCACTTGCCGATGCCGGTTTTCTTGTCCGGAGTAATGTTGGGTACTTTCGCGCCATCCACGCCGTCGGGGTTGCCGGCAAAGCACTGCGATTGCTTGAAACCGCCCAGGAAATTACGTGGCGTGTGGCATTCGCCGCAATGGGCGACGGCGGTTGCCAGATACGCGCCGCGATTCCACGCCGCCGAGTGATCGGCTTGCGGCTGATACGGGCCGGGATTGAAAAATAATATTTTCCAGATCCGGAGCAAGGCACGGGACCGCAGATACCACGGCAATTCATGTTGTTTGTTGGATTGCCGCACCGGTTTCTGATTGAAGAGATAAATCCTGATGGCATGCAGATCGGCGTCGGTAAGCTGCGTGTAGGAGGTGTAGGGAAATGCAGGGTACAAATGATTGCCTTCGTCATCCAACCCCTCGCGCATGGCGCGCACGAAGTCGGCTTCGCTCCAGCGGCCGATGCCGGTTTCGGGGTCGGGCGTGATATTGGGGGAATAAAAAGTTCCGAAGGAGGTTTCAAGCGCCCGTCCGCCCGCGAGTGGGGCACCCTTATTTTTCTCGTCGCTGTGGCAGTTGGCGCAACCGGCGGCACGGAACAGATATTCACCCTGGCGGATGACATCGTCGGCAGCCAGCGGCGGAACCGCCGTGACCATCAGCCAGAGAAAGACTCCTGCGTGGCTGGGCGTTACCATGCGGTCCCGTCAGTAATGTTTGCCTTAATCCTCTTTCTTGCGGAAATCCTTGTGGCAGCTCTTGCAGCCTTCGCCCATTTCCTTGTAGCTGGCGACGATGGCCTGCTGATTGCCGCCCTGGACCGCCTTGGCAAACGCCGCGACCCTGGTCTTGGCGTCCTTGGCGGTCTTCTCGAATTCCGCGCGGTTCGACCACACGCCGTCTTTGGCTTTGGTATCGCCGAAATCGGAATCCTTCGGGAACAGCGCTGGAATGTCGCTGGTCAACGTCTGCAGGGCGCGGGCATGATCGGCGAGCTGGTTCTTGTAATCAACCTTGCCTTGAATGATTGCTCCGGCCGCGCCGGTGTGCCCGCCGATTGCTTTCATCATGTTCTGGCGATATTTGATGATGTCTTCCGGTTCTGCGGCGTGTAACGCCAGCGGAACAAGCATCATCAACACGGAGCCCATGGACAACAGACGGCGTATTTTGACTCGCTTCATCACGTTACATTCTCCTTAATAGTTCGAATTACTCAAGACGGATTGAATCAGGGGAAAATTCCACTTGAGTTGCGCATGTGTACCTGTTGAAACAAGAATCAAGTCAAGAGCATCCATTTTTCTGACAAGCTGCCATGCCCGGAGTTCGCCTATTTTTTTGTATAATCTCTTTCCCCGAAGATCGCCGTCCCCACCCGCAGCATCGTCGCGCCTTCCTTGATCGCCTCCACGTAGTCCCCGCTCATGCCCATGGACAGTTCAGTGAAGCCAGGCAGGGCGTAGCGTTTACGGCACTCATCGCGCAGTTCGCGCAGCCTGGCAAAACATCCGCGGATCTCCTTTTCCGGGGCGGCGTGCGGGCCGATGGTCATGAGGCCGCGCAGGGAAAGGGCGGGGAGGTTTTCCTTCAGCAATTGTTCAATGAAATCAGCCAGCGCGTCAGCAGCGATGCCGTGTTTTTTGGGATCGCGAATGACGTTGACCTCGATCAGTATATTAATGTTTGCTGATAGTTCCTGCGAGCGTCGGGAAAGTTTACGCGCAAGATTCAGACTGTCGAGTGAATGCAGCCAGGAAAAATTTCCCGGAATGAATTTCGCCTTGTTGGTTTGCAGGTGACCGATGAAATGCCAGATTATGGACGGATTTGCAAGATGTGAAATTTTTGCCAACGCTTCTTGTGTTGTACTTTCACCGAAATCCTTATGACCGGCTTCGATAGCGGCGGCAACTGCTTCATGCGAATGGGTTTTTGTAACCGCGATCAGGCGAATCTCGTCCGGATTTCTTTTCGCGACGCTCGCGGCATTGGCGATGGATTGCTTCACGCGAAATAAATTGCTTGCGATCGTGTCAACACTCTGGTTCATATCTTGCATGTTACCGCGAATTAAAAAATATATTCACTTGTCAACGTTGCGCGTGAAAAAAATTTAGTGATAATGATCGCCCGCAGTGAATCGACGATTATTGAGGCGGCATGACTCATCTTGAACAGTTGCTACGGCCTATTTTTGTCTTGGTCATGGATCGAGGCCATCTTTCCGCCTCAATAATCGAGAAATCATTAATGATTTTTGTTATTGACCCGGTACATCCGGGTTGTCACCCATGCCCGGAAATGGATACGCCCAGTCACATCCGGACAGTCATACCGGGTCAATAACGGGAGGCGATTGACAAATGACACGGAACGGTCTCAAGAATGCTGGCGCCCATCTGCCCTCCGCAGTGTTGAATCGGGCGGGTGCGCACATGGACAAGCTCTCGAGCCTGCTGTCGCACTGGAAGGCTTGCGTCGGCGAGCCGCTGGTTTCGCACAGTTTCCCCGTCAGTTACGACCATGGCCGCCTGAGTCTGCGCGCCGATACCTCGGCCTGGGCAAGCCGTTTGCGCCATAGTCAGGCGGCTATCATGGACCAGTTGCGCGCTGATCCCTATTTCCGGGATTTGCAGGAGCTGTACGTGCGGGTGCTGCCCGAGCGTGCGCGCAACCCGCTGGAAAAGAAACGTGAGGTGCTCCTGCCGAGCCGTATCCCCGATACTGCTGCCGACCTTATTAAGAGCGTGGCGGACGACATCGTTGATCCGGCGCTTCGCAAGTCGCTCATTCGGCTGGCCGGCGCACGCGACAAGTCAGCTCCGGCAAAAAGATAATCCTATAATCAGTTCATGTACCTGATCCGACAGGCCGGCGGGTGGTCGCAACGCTTGCTCGTAATGGCGCTTTGCCTTGCGAGCGTGTCCTGCGTCACGCAGGTGCCGCCGCCGCGTACCGAGCCGGCACTTACTGAATCTTCCCAAGCCTTGCCGGTGCTCAAACCGGTATCACAGGCGCCGGCAGATGCCAAAGCGCCGGCGTCAGAAATCCGAATCGCCGCGGTTGGCGACATCATGCTCGGCGGCACGGCAGAGCCGGAGATGCAGAAGTACGGTTATGATTATCCCTTCGAGCAGACGCAATCCTTTTTCAAACAGGCGCAAATCGTCTTCGGCAATCTGGAAGGACCGCTGACCGCGGGTGGAGCGACCGAGACGCCCAAAAAATATGTTTTCCGCTCACCGCCGGACAAGGTTGCTCCGGCACTGGCCCGGGCAGGCTTCAATATCGTGTCACTGGCCAACAACCACAGTCTCGATTACGGCCCGCAGGGTCTGGAAGACACGCGTGCCGCCCTGGAAAAGGCGGGGATTCACGCAGTCGGGGCCGGGCGGAACTTGGCCGAGGCGCGTACACCGGTATATATAGTGAAAGACGGGGTCACGGTGGCGTTTCTGGCCTATTCCCTGACGTTCCCCGAGGAGTTCTGGGCCGGGCCGGACAAGCCCGGGACCGCCTTCGGTCACGAGCAGGACGTGCGGGCGGACGTGGCGGCAGCGCGCCAGAAGGCCGATATCGTGGTGGTTTCGTTTCATTGGGGTCAGGAGGGCAAGACCGAACTGCGCGACTACCAGGTGCAGTTGGCCCATGCGGCCATCGACGCCGGGGCTGGCGCCGTGCTGGGACACCATCCGCACATCCTGCAGGCCGTGGAACGCTACCAGAACGGTGTGATCCTCTATAGCCTCGGCAATTTTGCCTTTGGTTCCTACAGCAATACCGCCACGCGCAGCGCCATGGCGCTGCTCACGTTCCGCGACCGGCAATGGAACGAACTGCGCCTCCTGCCGATCAACGTGAAGAACGTCGAGGTCGTGTTCCAGCCACGGCCGCTCGCGGGGCGCGATGCCGCAGAAGTGGTGGAGCAGTTGCAGCAGATGTCGCAGGGGCGCGGTACGCCGCTCGAAAACCGCGACGGCGTCGCGGTACTGACGGCAGGGAATAATTAGGTCACAATCGGGAAATCGTCACGCCATGCGCGCGGAAACGACAACAAAAGGGACTTGTGCGAAATCTTGCATCTGTGTTTAATGCCGGGCCATGATACGCCCGCTCGAGTTGTTCATCGGACTGCGCTACACGCGCTCGCGTAAACACAGTCACTTCATTTCCATCATCTCGCTTATCTCGATCCTGGGCATCACGCTCGGCATTACCGCGCTCATTACCACCCTGTCGGTCATGAACGGCTTCGGCAAGGAGCTGCGTGGCCGCATCCTCGGCGTGATCTCGCACGTCACGATCACCGAAACCAGCGGTGCGCTGCACGATTGGCGGGCCGTGGCCGACAGCATCAAGAATCCGAACGTTACAGGACGCGCGCCGTACATCGCCGGGCAGGGCATGGTATCGCGCAGCCAAGGCGTGAGCGGGGTGATGGTGCGCGGCATCCTGCCCGCCGAAGAGAATCAGGTGTCAGAATTCGGCAGCCGCATGATCGAGGGCAGTCTCGAGTCGCTCAAACCCGGGGAATTCGGCATCGTTATCGGCAGCGCACTCGCGTGGAAACTCGATCTGACGGTCGGATCGCAGGTGTCGCTGATCATTCCGCAGGCTCTCGCCACGCCCGCCGGCATCTTGCCACGCTTCAAGCGCTTCACCGTGGTCGGCATCTTCAAGATGGATATGTACGAATACGACAGCGGCCTGGTGCTGATGCACCTTGACGACGCCGCGAAGCTCTATCAGATGGGCGACCAGGTGAGCGGCCTGCGCCTGAAGCTCGGCGATCTCGATGCCGCGCCGCGCGTCGCCGAGACGCTGGCGGCGGGTCTGGGACCGAACTACATGGCACGCGACTGGACGCGCGAGCACGGCAATTTCTTCCGCGCGCTCAAGATCGAAAAGACGGTGATGTTCGTCATACTGTTGTTGATCGTGACGGTGGCCATGTTCAACGTGGTGTCGACGCTGGTCGTTGTGGTCACCGAGAAACGCGCTGACATCGCCATCCTGCGCACGTTGGGGGCGGGCCCGAAAACCATCATGGGTATTTTCCTCGCGCACGGCTCGGTGGTCGGTGTGCTGGGCACGCTGGTGGGCACGGCCTGCGGCATATTACTGGCGCTTAACGTTGAAACCATCGTGCACGGGATCGAACGGCTGTTCAGTACATCCTTCATCGCGGCGGACGTGTATTTCATCAGCGATCTGCCGTCGGATCTGCACTGGTCCGATGTATTGCTGGTTTCGGGATGCTCGCTGCTGCTGGGCCTGTTTTCGGCGCTTTATCCGGCCTGGCGCGCCTCCAAGGTGCAGCCGGCCGAGGCCTTGCGCTACGAATGAGCAAGCGCACCGTAAAACCCGGCAAGGCCGGCAAGACCGACAAAGCCGCGAAGCTGGAGAAGCTTGAGGCTGTTGTTATCGCGGAAAAGCCCGATATACCCGTGCCGCCCGAAGCGACGCCAGTGACGGAAGCGACC
>DATICK010000009.1:0-2853 GCA_035456865.1 Sulfuricaulis sp. | reverse complement strand
GACCGCGGTCGAGGCCATGAGCGTGGCGGCCATCGTGGCGTTGCGCAAAGTCTGCACCGATACAACGTCCCAGCCCTTGTTCATCGCCTGCTCTACCCAGGCGGTACGCGCCAGCGCATTCATGCCCTGCACCGTGCGCGTGGGGCTGCGGCGGCTGCGCCGGATAAGGCGCCATTGATAACCGCCGAGCACAACGGCGCAGGCCAGGAAAATCGCGCCGTCGGTGATGAAATTCCAGTAATAAGAAATCAGCGAGGTCATTAGGTTCGGGATTGTTTTTTGGAATTGGGGCGGGCGGCATCTTAGCAAAATTACCCGCATCGCGCAGCCATCTGCCGACCGCAGCGCGGAAAAATCCGCGGTTTCCATTTCCCGGGAATTCCCCTATGCTTGCCGCCCCACAAGGACCGCCGCCATGACCCTCGCCCCATTGCGTCTTAATAAAAACGAAGAGCGTCGTCTGCGCGCGGGCCACGTCTGGGTGTTCAGCAACGAGGTGGACACCAAGCTCACTCCGCTCACGCAGTTCGAACCCGGTCAGCCGGTAATGATCGAGGACGCAGCGGGCCATGCGCTCGGCTCGGGCTATGTGAATCCGCATGCACTCATCTGCGCGCGTCTGGTGTCGCGCGATCCGAAATACACGCTCGATCAGTCGCTCCTGACCCACCGGCTCAATATCGCGCTGTCGCTGCGCGAACGCTTGTTCGACACTCCTTACTACCGGCTCGCCTTCGGCGACAGCGACGGCCTGCCGGGGCTGGTCGTGGACCGCTACGGCGACATACTCGTGGCCCAGATCACCACCGCCGGCATGGAAAAGCTCAAAGCCGGGATCGTCGCGGCGCTTCAAAAAGCGATTCACCCCGGCGCCATCCTGTTTCGCAACGACAGCTCCAGTCGTGAACTGGAAGGCCTGACGAGCTATGTCGAAACCGCGCTGGGCGAGGTCCCGGAATCCATCACGATCGAGGAAAACGGCGTGAAATTCGCCGTGCCGCTGCTGACCGGCCAGAAAACCGGCTGGTTCTACGACCAGCGTCCGAACCGCGCGCGCTTCCGTCACTACGTCAAAGGGCTGCGCGTGCTGGATGTATTCAGCTATCTCGGCGCCTGGGGCGTGCAAGCAGCGGCGGCCGGCGCCGAGTCGGTATTGTGCGTGGACAGCTCACCCAAGGCCGTCGAAGGCATAAGCCACAACGCCGAACTGAACGGTGTGGGCGCGAAGGTCACGGTGGAACGCGAAGATGCCTTCGATATCCTGCGGCGGTTGCGCGCGGCGCGCGAGCGCTACGACGTCGTGGTGCTCGACCCGCCCGCCTTCATCAAGCGCAAGAAAGACATCAAGGAAGGAACCCAGGCCTACCAGCGCTTGAACCAGATGGCGATGCAGGTGCTGTCCAAGGACGGCATTCTGGTGTCCTGTTCCTGCTCGTATCACCTGCACCGCGATGTCCTGCGCGACATCCTCCTCAAGAACAGCCGGCATATCGACCGGTTTCTCGAAATCATCGAGGAAGGCCATCAGGGGCCGGACCACCCGATGCACCCGGCGATTCCGGAAACTGGCTACCTCAAGGCGTTCTTCGCGCGGCTGCTGCCCACATAGCCGCGAGTTGGCGTCACATGACGCATGAGCCTGTGATTTTATGCCATGCCGGCAATAGGTCTTTTAATTTTCAGATATTGCCACACTTGGTTTTTTGGTCCATCCTCAAATAACCAGCTCGGCAATAATATTGCCCGCGGATCCGACCCGAATTCAACAAGGAGAGCCCTATGTCCATTGCTGCGTCATTCGCCCGCTTCGTCACTGCTGTTTTGTTTTTGATCGGCTTCGCCAGCTTCGTCACAACGGCCCATGCCGCCGATAAGACAAGCAAGTCCAGCGTTGTCATCCAAATCAGCGAAAACAATCCGGCGAGCTGGAACCTTGCCCTGAATAACGCCAAAAACATTCAACAGGATTTGGGCAAGGAGAACACGAATATCGAAATCGTGGCTTACGGCCCGGGCATCAACATGCTCAAGTTCGATTCCGAGGTCGCCCCGCGCCTCAAGGAGGCCAGCGCCAACGGTGTAGCGCTGCTTGCCTGCGGCAACACGATGAAAAATCAGAAGCTGACGGAAAAGGACCTGGAAGGTGATGTCAAGGTCGTAAAAGCCGGAGTCATTGAAATCATAAGTAAACAACGAGAAGGCTGGGCTTATATTAAGCCGTAGTCGTCGATCATAAGCGGCAGCAACGAGGGCGCCTCTGGGCGCCCTTTGCTTTTTTGCTTCCGTCCGGGGTCTGTCGCGAATGGACCGCGAGCGTAGAATGCCCTCATGAAAATCCATCACCTGACGGTGACCGAAGCGCTTGCGAACCTTCGCAGCCATCCCGAAGGATTATCTGCGGCGGAAGCCGGGCGGCGGCTTCGGGAGTTCGGGCCAAACCGCATCGAGCGTGTGCGCGTGGAACACGGGTGGCGACGCCTGCTGCACAGCTTCACTCACTTTCTCGCTCTTATCCTCTGGTTTGCCGCAGCGCTCGCCTTCTTCGCCGAATACCGGGAACCCGGCCAGGGCATGGGTATGCTCGGGGTGGCGATCCTCGGCGTGATTCTGATCAATGGGCTGTTTTCCTTCTGGCAGGAGCATCGCGCGGAACAGGCGCTCGCGGCGCTGCAGCGGTTATTACCGCACCAGGTCAAGGCACTGCGCAACGACATGCTCATTACACTCTCCGCCGCCGAACTCGTGCCGGGCGATATCGTGCTGCTTGAAGCCGGCGACGACATCCCCGCCGACTGCCGCGTGCTGGAGGCGTTCGGAACGCGTGTCGATAATGCCACCATCACAGGTGAATCC
>DATICK010000008.1:0-4463 GCA_035456865.1 Sulfuricaulis sp. | reverse complement strand
GGCGTGGTGACGGTGTATTCACCGAGCCTGCCGGAGGTGGTTCTCGGTATCGGCGGTATAGGACTGGCGCTGGTCATGGCGGCCTTCGCCATGAGAGTGCTTCCCTTCCTCCCGCAGAGCCTGTCGGATGCCGACGCCGACCCGCATCACAAAGTCGAGCTTGCGAAGAAAGTTACGGCCTGAAGAAGTGGGCAGGATTAAAAGGATTTCCATGGCTTTGAAGTCCTGTTAATCCTGTAATTCCTGTCTATCGCATAATTTCCAGGAGTGGCTGCATGAACAGGCTGCTCGTCTCCGCCGCCCACAAATCCTCGGGCAAAACCACGCTGTGCGTCGGCTTGTGCGCCGCGCTGCGCGTCCGCGGTCATGTCGTCCAGCCGTTCAAGAAAGGCCCCGATTTCATCGATCCCATGTGGTTGTCACTGGCCGCCGGGCGCGACTGTCACAACCTCGATTTCTATCTCATGGGGCGCGATGAAATCCTGCGCAGCTTCGCGGCACGTTCCCGCGGCGCCGATATCTCCCTCATCGAAGGCAACAAGGGCTTGTATGACGGCCTGAGCCTCGACGGCAGCAACAGCAACGCGGCGCTCGCCACCCTGCTCGAAACGCCCGTGGTGCTGGTCATCGACGCGCGCGGGATGACCCGCGGCATCGCCCCGCTGATCCTTGGCTACCAGGCCTTCGATCCCCAAATCCGCATCGCCGGCGTCATCCTCAATCAGCTGGGGGGTACCCGGCACGAGGCGAAGCTGCGCGCCGTCATCGAGCACTACACCGACGTACTGGTGCTGGGAGCCGTACATCGCGATGACCGATTCGCTATTGTCGAACGTCATCTGGGGCTCATGCCCAGCAACGAAGCCAACTCCGCCAGGGAAAAAATCGACACGATCGCCGCGCTTGTGGCTGCTTCCGTCGATCTCGATCGCCTGTTGACCATTTCTTCGACGGCGCCGTCCCTGCCGGAAGCCAAAGAAAAAGAGCCCACTCCCAGTCCTGTTCTCGCCGGGGCGCACGAAAATCATGTGCGCCCGTTCGACGGCGCGGATGTCCCCCGGAAATCCGCGACTACTCCGTCTCACCCCTTACGCGGGAGAGGGGATTCGGAAGTAAACCTCATTAAGATTGGTATTCCCCGCGACGCTGCCTTTGCCTTCTATTACCCGGGTGATCTCGAGGCACTGCGCGCCGCGGGCGCCGAGCTCGTCACGATCGACACGTTAAACGACACCAGGCTGCCCGAAGTGGATGCGTTGTTCATCGGCGGCGGATTTCCCGAAGTTTTCATGGAACAGCTGGAGGCCAACGCCTCCCTGCGTCACGAAATCCGTCAGGCGATTGAAGGCGGCCTTCCGGCCTATGCCGAGTGCGGCGGCCTCATGTATCTGGCGCGCAGCATTACCTGGCGCGGCAAGCACTGCGAAATGGCAGGTGTGATTCCCGGGGATGTCGTGATGCACGACCGCCCCATGGGAAGGGGCTACGTGCTGCTGCGGGAAACCGGCAAGAATCCCTGGCCGTTACCGGGGTCGGCGGAAGTACGCGCGCATGAATTTCATTATTCCAGCCTGGAGAATCTCACGCCCGGCACGGTCTACGCCTACGATGTGATGCGCGGCAACGGGGTGGACGGTCAGCATGACGGCATCGTCCACAAGAACCTGCTGGCCTGTTATGCGCACCTGCGTGATCTGGAGGACAATCACTGGACCAGGCGGTTCGTCCAGTTTGTGCGCCAGCAACGGCGAACGAACGGGAAGCATCAGGCGGCCCGCTAACACGATGGTTCACGAATTATTGTAAAAGGCTCACGGTATCTACAAGAGGAATTATTCATGATCACTATTACCCCCGAGGCCGCCGCACAAATACGCCAATCGGCGGAAGTCTCCAACTCCCAGGGCATGCATCTGCGCATCGCCGTGCGCCGGGAAGACGACGGAACGTTTATCTATGGAATGGGCTTCGATGAAATGGGCGATGACGACGCATTGCTCGCTTCCGAAGGCATTAATGTTGTGGTCTCGAACACCAGCAAGGATTTTCTTATTGGTGCCACGCTCGATTTCGTCGAGATCGGTCCCGGGGAGCGCCAATTCATTTTCATCAATCCCAACGATCCGGCGCATGCCGCGGTGTCGAAACCCGAGGACACCGCGCCTAAATAAAAACTGCTCCCGTTCTCTGCCGCCGCAGAAACCAGTTGCGGTGCGTCAGAGATACCCATCGATAATTGAGGGTATAAGAAGCAACACAATAATGTTCCGCGGACCTTGTTACTCCGTCACGTGCCGGATCAACTATGAAGCTCGTACGTTAGCCCTGTTTTTGAGGCGGTAAGTCGGTTCGTCGGACGTCAGGCCAAGGATTGAGGCCGGCGCGCCGAATCGACTTGATTCATGCCGCCTCAATAATTTACCCTGTTAGTGTTCAAAGGATTCCTGCCGCTCACGAGTGCGGCGAAATATGAGCGCTTCACCGGAACAAACCGACCCCAGCCAATCGCGTCTGGCGACCTGGATTTCGCCCGCCGACGGCTGGCGATGGAAGTCCTACCGGCTGTTCCTGAATCGCCTGACGCTTCCCTTGATTTTACTGGCGGCTGTCTTCGCCGCAATTGGGGCGGCATCGTTTACCGTCATGAATCACCCTCAGCATGCCGACAAGCTTTACCCAGTCCTGGCTTTGCTGTTGCTCGCCGGTTTGGCGCTGATCTGGCTGATCATTGCACGCGTGCGGCATAATCTGGTGGAACCGCTTGCGCATCTGCGGGACTGGTCCGCGCGCATGAACGACGGTAACCTCTCGGCACGCCTCCCGGTTCCCCCGCGTGGCGAATTTCGCGAACTGGCGATCGACATCAACCGGTTGAGCGACGAGCTGAAATCGCTGACTATCGACATGGACGCCCGCGTGCGCGCCCAGACCGTGCGCCTGGCGCGCAAAACCCAGTCGCTGGACATCCTGTACGATGTCGCCTCGAGCCTCAGCCAACACGGCGATCTTGACAAGTTGCTCGAAAGCTTCCTCGACACCTTTATCGAACTGGTGGATGCGCGAGCCGCCACGGTGCGGGTACTGACCGACGACGGCCAGACGCGTCTCGTCGCCAGCCGCGGGTTGGCAGCTGATGTGGTGGACAAAGACCGCATGATGGATGCCGGCCTTTGTCAATGCGGCTGGGCCGCGACCGAGGGCGGTATACGAATTCAGCATGGCACCCAATCCTGCGCAAAGCTTCTCGGCCTCCCCATGCTCAAGCGCGATTGCCAGGAATTCGTCGTCGTACCGGTGATTTATCAGGAACGCATTCTCGGCGTGTACAACCTCTTCCTCGACAGGCCGATATCGGCCATGGGTGAAGACATCCACGACCTGCTAAGCAGCGTCGGCAAGCACTTGGGGCTGGCGCTGGAAAAGGCGCGGCTCGACAGTCAGGCGCGTCAGATCGCCATCATGGAAGAGCGCAACATCATCGGTAATGAACTGCACGATTCGCTGGCACAGTCGCTGGTGGGAATGCGCCTCCAGGTCAAGATGCTGGGCGAGTCCATGCACAAAAAGGATTTGCGCACCTCGCAACACGAGGTTCAGAACCTAAAAACCTCCATTGAAGATGCGCACGCCAGCTTGCGCGAACTGTTGGCCAATTACCGTCTGAAGATCGATGAACGCGGCCTGGTGCCCGCCGTGGCCGGCATGGTGGAGCGCTTCAGCGAAGAAACCGGGATCAACGTTTTCTTTCATAATGAGTGCCGGGATATCAGCCTGACGCCGCTCCAGGAGAGTCAGATTTTTCATATCGTCAAGGAAGCCTTGTCAAATATCGGCAAGCACAGCAACGCGCGCAACGCGCGCATTCTGCTGAACGGCGACGGCAAGGGCGTCTATTCATTGCTGATCGAAGACGACGGCGAGGGCATGGCTCCGGTCTCGGCAGCGCGGCCGGGCGAACACATTGGGCTCTCCGTCATGCGCGAACGCGCGGAACGTCTTCCAGGCGAACTCACCATTGAAAGTGAGCCCGGCGAAGGCACGCGTATCGTGCTAACATTTCCCATCTCCCCGGCCAAAGAGGCCGACACAGAATAACAAACCAAGGGTCTACAATTGCGCGTACTGCTGATCGATGACCATGCTCTGGTCCGTAAGGGGCTGGAGGAATTGCTGCGCAGCCGGGGCGTTGAGGTGGTGGCATCGGCTGGCAGCGGCGAGGAAGGCATTGCCCAGGCTCTCGCTCTGTCGCCGGACGTCATTTTGCTGGACATCAAGATGCCCGTCATGAACGGCATTGAAACGCTGGAAAGACTGCGCGCCAGTAACGTCACGGTGCCGATTCTGATGCTGACCATGAGCCGGGATGACGCCGACCTGCGCGCCGCCCTGCGCGGTGGCGCCGCCGGCTATTTGCTCAAGGACATGAATCCCGAGGATCTGGTGCCGGCGCTCGAGGCGGCGCA
>DATICK010000007.1:0-6460 GCA_035456865.1 Sulfuricaulis sp. | reverse complement strand
CGAGCCGCTGGTGCATCAGGTCGTGGTTGCCTATCAGGCGACCGGTCGCCAGGGCACGCGCAAGCAGAAGACCCGTTCCGAAGTGCGCGGCGGCGGCAAGAAACCGTGGCGCCAGAAAGGCACCGGCCAGGCGCGCGCCGGTACCATCCGCAGCCCGTTGTGGCGCGGTGGTGGCAAGGTGTTCCCGTCCTCGCCGGACGAGAATTTCACGCACAAGGTCAACCGCAAGATGTACCGCGGGGCGCTGCGTTCTATCCTGTCCGAGTTGCTGCGTCAGGGCCGGCTGGTGACGGTTTCCGAATTCAACATGGAGCAGCCCAAGACCAAGGCCTTGGTGGAAAAACTCAAGAAACTGGACACCGCCGACGTGCTGATCGTGACGGATACGCTCGACAACAATCTGGCGCTGGCGGCGCGTAATCTTCCGGACGTGGACGTGCGCACCGTGAGCCAAGCCGATCCGGTGACCCTGGTCCGTCATGAAAAAGTAATCGTGACCCAGGGCGCAGTGAAGAAGCTCGAGGAGATGCTGGCATGAAGGCTGCCCCAGGAAAGAAAACGACCAAACGCCCCGCGACCGCGGAGAAAACTGCGGGGGCGTCGTCTGTCAAGATGAATGAAGAGAAACTGTTTCATGTCATTCTCGCGCCGCATATCTCCGAGAAGAGCACGCGGCTGGCGGACAAGAACCGGCAGATGGTATTCGAAGTGCGTCCCGACGCGACCAAGCCGGTGATCAAACTGGCAGTGGAAAAGATGTTCAACGTCCAGGTGGAATCGGTGACGGTGACGAACGTGCTGGGCAAGCGCAAGGGCGGACGTAGCGCCGGCCGCCGGCAGGACTGGAAGAAGGCCTATGTGCGCTTGAAGCCGGGCCAGGACATCAATTTCGTCGGGCAGCAATAAGGAATTCAGACAATGGCACTGGTCAAGAGCAAGCCAACTTCCGCGGGTGTCCGCGCCATGGTCCGGGTGAGAAGCCCCGACCTGCACAAGGGCGCGCCGCACGCGCCGCTGCTCGAAAAGAAAAACCGTGGCAGCGGGCGCAACAATCTGGGTCGCGTCTGTACGCGCCATCAGGGCGGTGGACACAAGCGCCATTACCGCATTGTCGATTTCCGGCGCGACAAAGACGGCATTCCGGGCCGGGTGGAACGCCTGGAGTACGATCCGAATCGCAGCGCCAATATCGCGCTGGTGCTCTACAAGGACGGCGAGCGCCGCTACATCATCGCCCCCAAGGGTGTCACGGCGGGCATGGAAATCCTGTCCGGTAGCGAGGCCCCGATCAAGCCGGGCAACTGCCTGCCGCTGCGCAGTATTCCGGTGGGTTCGACCGTGCATTGTGTGGAACTCAAGCCCGGTGCCGGCGCCCAGGTTGGACGCGCCGCGGGCGCAAGCCTGCAGCTGGTCGCGCGGGATGGCGACTACGCGCAGTTGCGACTGCGTTCCGGTGAGGTGCGCAAGGTGCACGTGGACTGTCGCGGTGTTGTCGGCGAAGTCGGGAATGCCGAGCATTCACTGCGCAAGATCGGCAAGGCGGGAGCGTCGCGCTGGCGCGGCATCCGTCCAACGGTTCGTGGCACGGCCATGAACCCGGTGGACCATCCGCACGGCGGTGGCGAAGGCCGCACCAAGGGTGGACGCCATCCGGTGAGCCCGTGGGGCACGCCGACCAAGGGTTACAAGACGCGCGCCAATAAGCGCACCAATTCCATGATTATTCACAGGCGTAAGTAAAAGGGGTTCCGGACCGTGCCACGTTCAGTCAGAAAAGGACCATTTGTCGACGCGCACCTCGCCGCGAAGGTGGACAAGGCGCGCGCGGAAAACAGCAAGAAGCCGATCAAGACCTGGTCGCGCCGGTCGACCGTTATGCCGGATTTCGTGGGCATGACGATTGCGGTGCACAACGGGCGGCAGCATGTGCCGCTGCTGGTGACCGAAAATATGGTCGGCCACAAGCTCGGCGAATTCGCCGCCACCCGGACTTTCAAGGTGCACTCGGGCGACCGCAAGGTCACAACGGAAGAGCCAACTAAGTAAGTGACGATGGAAAAGTAATGCCATGCAAGCCACTGCCATTCTGAAATACGTTCGTGTGTCCGCGCAAAAAGGGCGGCTGGTCGCTGACCAGGTACGCGGCCTGCCGGTGGCGCGCGCCCTGGAGTTGCTCCAGTTCAGCCCCAAGAAGGCGGCGGGCCACCTGCGCAAGGTGCTCGAATCGGCCATCGCCAATGCCGAGCACAACGAGGGCGCGGACGTGGATGAACTGAAGGTCGCGACAATTCAGGTCGACGGCGGACCCACGTTGCGCCGTTTTCATGCCCGCGCAAAAGGGCGGGGCGTGCGTATTCTCAAGCGCACCAGTCACATCACGGTGACGGTGAGCGATGAGAAAAAGCGGTCCAAGGCCGTGAAGAAGGAGAAAAGCTGATGGGCCAGAAAATCAATCCGATCGGATTCCGCATGGGGATCAGCCGCGACTGGACCGCCAAGTGGTACGCGGGCACCAAGTCCTATACCCAGAACCTGATCTCGGATATCGCGCTGCGCGACTACCTCAAGGTGCGGCTCAAGAACGCGGCGCTGAGCACAATCGTGATCGAGCGTCCGGCACAGAGCATCAATATCACCGTGCATACCGCGCGTCCCGGCATCGTCATCGGCAAGAAGGGCGAGGACATCGAAAAGCTGCGCCAGGAGATGACCAAGATCGCCGGCCGTCCGGTGCAACTGGCGGTTGAAGAAGTGCGCCAGCCGGAGCTGGACGCGCAGCTGGTGTCCGAGAATATCGCGCAGCAGCTCGAGAAACGTATTATGTTCCGGCGTGCCATGAAACGCGCGGTGACGAACGCCATGCGCCTGCGCGCGCTGGGCATCAAGGTCATGGTCGCCGGCCGTCTGAACGGCGCCGAGATCGCGCGCACCGAATGGTATCGCGAGGGTCGCGTGCCGCTGCATACGCTGCGCGCCGACATCGATTACGGTTTTTCCGAGGCCCACACGACCTACGGCAAGATCGGCGTGAAGGTGTGGATCTTCAAGGGCGAAGTGTTCGACAAGGACGCGCCCAAGGCAGAAGACGCCGAGGCTCAGAAGAAAGGCGCGACGGCGTAACTTAGGAAAATATTTATGCTGCAACCGAAACGAACCAAATATCGCAAGATGATGAAGGGCCGCAACCGCGGCCTAGCGTTGCGCGGCAACAAGGTGAGCTTCGGCGAGTATGGTCTGAAGTCGGTTGCCCGCGGGCGCCTGACCTCGCGCCAGATCGAGGCCGCGCGTCGTGCGCTCACCCATTTCATCAAGCGCGGCGGACGCGTGTGGATCCGGGTGTTTCCGGACAAGCCGGTGAGCAAAAAACCGCTCGAAGTGCGCATGGGCAGCGGCAAGGGCAACGTCGAGTACTGGGTGGCCGAGATCAAGCCCGGCGCCGTGCTGTATGAAATGGAAGGGATCAACGAGCAGGAAGCGCGCGAAGCGTTCAAGCTCGCGGCCGCCAAACTCCCGGTCCGAACCATGTTCGTAACCAGAACGTTGTAAGGCAGATACAAGATGAAGACGAAAGAATATCGAGAGATGGATGCCGCGGCGCGCCAGAAGGAGTTGACTGACATGCTGCGCGAGCAGTTCAACCTGCGCATGCAGAGGGCGACCGGACAGCTGGCCAATACCGCGAATCTGCCGAAGGTGCGGCGCAATATCGCGCGCCTGCGCACCGTCATGAACGAGAAGTCGAGATAAGGACATGGGCGAAAAGACGAAAACCGCGCGCTCGCTGAGCGGCCGCGTCATCAGCGACAAGATGAACAAGACGATTACCGTGCAGGTGGATCGCCGTATCCGCCATCCGCTGTATGGCAAGATCGTGACGCGTCATACCAAGCTGCACGCGCATGACGAGAGCAATGAGTGCAAACAGGGCGATCTGGTGGAGATCGAGGAATGCCGGCCGCTGTCCAAGTCCAAGGCCTGGCGTCTGGTCAAGGTGCTGGAAAAGGCCCGCGAGGTCTGAATAAGGCGTTGAATTTTGGCTGATTTTGGTGCGAATTGATATAATCGCGCGCTTTCGCCTGGAGCGGGGCGCCGAGTGGAGACAGTCTAATGATCCAGATGCAGACCACGCTGATGGTTGCCGACAACAGCGGGGCAAAAACGGTGCAGTGCATCAAGGTGTTGGGAGGTTCCCATCGCCGCTACGCCGGTATCGGTGACGTGATCAAGGTCAGCGTGAAGGAAGCAATTCCGCGCGGCAAGGTCAAGAAGGGCGATGTCTACGACGCTGTCATCGTGCGTACCCGCAAGGGCGTGCGCCGGACGGACGGATCGGTGATTCGCTTCGACACCAATGCGGCGGTGCTGCTGGACACCAAGCGCGAACTGATCGGCACGCGTATTTTCGGACCCGTGACGCGCGAACTTCGCACCGAACAGTTCATGAAGATCATCTCGCTGGCACCGGAAGTGCTGTAAAGGTTGAAGGCTATGAAAAAGATTCGCAAAGGTGACAAGGTGATGGTGCTGACCGGCCGCGACAAGGGCAAACAGGGCACGGTGCTGCGCGTGATCGAGGACAGCCACGTGCTGGTCGAGAGCGTGAACATGATCAAGCGTCACACCAAGCCGAACCCCAACAAGGGGGTGACCGGCGGGATTATCGATCGGGAAGCACCGATCCACATTTCCAACGTTGCTTTGTACAACCCGGCGACGGGCAAGGGTGAGCGCGTAGGCATGCGGACCATGCAGGACAAAAGCAAGGTGCGGTATTTCAAGAAAAGCGGCGAAGTCGCCGACGTGAAATAAGGTTTTGAGCGATGGCTAGGTTACAGGAACATTATCGGAAGAGCGTGATACCCGCGCTGCAGGCCAAGTTCGGCTACCAGAACGTGATGCAGGTGCCGCGTATCACCAAGATTACTCTCAACATGGGTGTGGGCGAGGCCATGGCCGATAAAAAGGTGATAGACAACGCCGTCAATGACATGGCGCAGATCAGCGGCCAGAAGCCCCAAATCACACGCGCGCGCAAATCGATTGCCAATTTCAAGGTGCGCGAGAACTGGCCGATCGGTTGCAAGGTAACACTGCGCGGCGCGCGCATGTATGAATTCCTGGATCGCCTGATCAGTGTCGCGATCCCGCGCATCCGCGATTTCCGCGGTCTGCCGTCACGCTCTTTCGATGGGCGCGGAAATTATTCGCTCGGCATCAAGGAGCAGATTATTTTCCCCGAGATCGATTTCGACAAAGTCGATGCGATCCGCGGAATGGATATCACCATCGCCACCAGCGCCAAGACCGACGCGGAAGCGCGTGAGTTGCTCGTGGCGTTCA
This sequence comes from Sulfuricaulis sp., assembly GCA_035456865.1. Taxonomy (GTDB): domain Bacteria; phylum Pseudomonadota; class Gammaproteobacteria; order Acidiferrobacterales; family Sulfurifustaceae; genus Sulfuricaulis. The sequence goes on along the minus strand of DATICK010000007.1, from coordinate 1,120 downwards.
GTTTCCCGCTGCGCAGTTGAGGATTTTTGCATGGCCAAGACAAGCATGATCAATCGTGACAAGACCCGCGCGGCAATGGTAATCAAGTACGCCGCCAAGCGCGCCGAATTGCGCGACAAGGTCAAGAACGTGAAGCTCTCCGAAGAGGAACGGCACGCGGCCATGGTTGCGTTGCAGAAGCTGCCGCGCGATTCGAGCTACATCCGCCGTCGCAATCGTTGCAGTCTCACCGGACGCTCGCGCGGCTATTACCGCAAGTTTGGTTTGTCGCGCTCGAAGTTGCGCGAGATCATGATGCGCGGTGAAGTGCCCGGCGTCACCAAGGCGAGCTGGTAAGAGGAATTGAATTTATGATGACCGATCCGATCGCCGACATGTTGACCCGCATCCGTAACGGCCAGAAGGCCGAAAAGATGAGCGTGCACGTGCCGGCTTCCAAGCTGAAACTCGCCATTGCCAAGGTGCTGCAGGACGAGGGCTATGTCGAGGCGTGCCAGGAAATTATGGTGAGTGGACGACCCATGCTCGATATCACCCTGAAATACCACGGCGGACAGCCGGTGATCGAGCGCCTCGATCGGGTGAGCACCCCCGGTTTGCGCCGGTATCAGGGCACGAAAAAATTGCCGCGCGTCGCCGGCGGCACGGGCGTGGCAATCGTCTCCACCTCGAAAGGCATCATGTCCGACCGCGCCGCCCGCAAGGCCGGGCTCGGCGGCGAAATTCTGTGCATCGTATCGTAAGAGTCCGCTATGTCACGAATCGCTAAATATCCGGTAACAGTTCCGAGCGGCGTCCAGGTGGCGCTGGCCGGCGCCAAGCTCAGCGTGAAAGGCCCCAAGGGCAATCTGGAGCATGAGATGCATCCGCTGGTGAAGATGACGCAGGAAGGCGGCATGCTCAAGTTCCAGCGCACCAACGACTCGGCGCTGGCGCGCGCCATCTCCGGCACCACGCGGGCGCTGGTGAACAACATGGTGAATGGAGTCGCCAAAGGGTTCGAGAAGAAGCTCACCATCATCGGCGTCGGTTATCGCGTCGCGGTGCAGGGCAAGAAGCTCAACCTGACGCTGGGTTATTCGCACCCGATCGTTTATGACATCCCCAACGGGATCACGAT
>DATICK010000006.1:0-8014 GCA_035456865.1 Sulfuricaulis sp. | reverse complement strand
GTATCAGCCGGACGGACGCAAGTCAAAGGAAAAGGCGCTGGAAAAGATCAAGGCGGCCCTGGAGGGGGAGTCCCAGTTTTTCGAGTGGCAGCATATCCGGCTGGACGGAACGCCTTTCGATGCCGAGGTCAGTCTGAATGCAATCGAGTTGAGGGGCGAGCGCTATATTCAGGCGATCGTGCGCGATGTCACCGAGCGCATGCAGGCTCAGCAACGGTTGCAATACCTGGCGCATCACGATGCCCTGACCGACCTGCCGAATCGCGCGCTGTTTCACGAGCGGCTGGAACACGCCCTGAGGCGCGCGCGCTGGACCCAAAGACCACTGGCCGTGCTGTTTCTCGACCTGGACCGGTTCAAGAACATCAACGACACGCTCGGACACGATATCGGCGACAGCGCGCTACGGGTGGCCTCCGAGCGACTGAAAGAATGCGTGCGTGAAGGGGATACCGTGGCGCGTCTGGGTGGAGACGAGTTCACGGTGCTGCTGGAGGACATCGCGAATGCAGACGACGTCCCGGCCATCGCACAAAAAATTGTCGATGCCTTGTCCCGTCCGTTCTCGGTGAACAACCGTGAGTTTGTCATCACCACCAGTATCGGTGTCAGCCTGTATCCCGGTGACGGAGAAGATTCCCAGAAATTACTGCGCAACGCCGATACCGCTATGTACCGCGCCAAGGATCTGGGCCGCAACAAGTATCAGTTCTACTCCTCCGAAATGAGCGCCAAGGCCCTGGAAAAATTCATGCTCGAAACCAGCCTGCGCCATGCGCTGGAGCGCGAGGAATTTCTGTTGCACTACCAGCCGCAGGTCAACCTGGCAACGGGACTCATCACCGGAGTGGAAGCGCTGCTGCGCTGGCAACATCCCGATCTGGGGCTGGTCTCGCCATTCCAGTTCATTCCCGTGGCCGAAGAAACCGGACTCATGAAATCGATTGACAAATGGGTGCTGCAAACGGCCTGTGACCGGGCGCGGCGCTGGAAATCCTCCGGCATGCCACCGTTGTCCATGACGGTGAATCTTTCCGGCGCCTCGTTCAGTGAACCGAATCTGGTCGACATGGTGGCGCGGGCTTTGCACCAGGCCGGTCTGTCGCCGGAAATCCTGGAGCTGGAAATCACCGAGAACGTAATCATGCAAAACGCGCCAGCCACGGTCGATATGCTCCAGGCGTTGAACCGCATGGGGATCAGGCTCGCGGTCGACGATTTCGGCGCCGGTCATTCCTCGCTCAGTTACCTCAAGCGTTTCCCCATCGATACCCTGAAGATCGACCAGTCGTTCGTGCGCGATGTCACGACCGACCCCGATGACGCCTCCATCGTCACGGCCATCATCGCCATGGCGCACGGCCTGCAACTGAAAGTGATCGCCGATGGCGTGGAAACGCCGGACCAACTCGTGTTTCTGCGCAACCACGGTTGCGACGGCATGCAGGGTTATCTGTTCAGCCGTCCGCAACCCGAGGCGGAGATCACCCGCCTGCTGCTATCCGGGAAAAAACTGTAACGGCCGGTTACGGACGCCGCCGGCTAATGGGGTGTGCGCAACGAGTGCAGGACCGTGAGAGCAAGACTGAACAGGACGAGTGCGCCGGCCTGGTGCGCGGCCGCCAGCGGAATCGGCACGACATACAGCAGCGTCGCGATGCCGAGAAAAACCTGCACCGCGAGCCAGCCGAGCAGAAAATGCATGGCGAGCCGTGCGCGCGCCGGCATCGCCACACGCATCGCCTGCCACCAGAAAACCGGGATCACGAGGCAGAGCAGGTAGGCGAGGAGACGGTGGTTGAACTGCACCGTCGCGATGTTCTCGAACAGGTTGGACCACAGCGGCTGCATCGCATACATGCCCTCGGGAATAAAGCGGCCATTCATCCAGGGAAAGGTATTGAAGGCGAATCCGGCCTTGTTGCCGGCGACGAAGCCACCCGAGAGGATCATGAGAAAAATCAGCGCGGTTACCGCCGCGCCAAAACGGCCAAGTTTCCGGGGGGCAGACCGGGTCTCCGGCGGATACAGCAGTCCGAGCGCGGTCCAGAGAATATACGCATAAATGACGACGGCAAACGCCAGGTGCGCCGTGAGCCGATAGGGGCTGACACGCGGGATATCGACCAGTCCGCTTTTCACCATGTACCAGCCGAGCGCGCCCTGCAATCCGCCGAGCACGAACATGACGATCAGTTTCGGCGCCAGTTCACGTGTGATGCGTCGGCGGATGAGGAAATAAAGAAACGGGATCAGAAAGACCGCGCCGATAAGCCGACCGAGCAGACGGTGCGCCCACTCCACGTAGAAAATGTCCTTGAATTCCTCGAGCGACATGCCCTGGTTGACCTTGATGTATTCCGGCGTCTGCTTGTATTTCTCGAAAGTTTCCTCCCACCGGGTCTCGGTGATCGGCGGGATCGCGCCCATGATTGGGTCCCATTCGACGATGGATAGACCCGATCGCGTCAGCCGCGTGACACCGCCCAGCACCACCATCGCGAAAATCAGCACACAGCAGACCAACAGCCAGATGGCAATGGGCTTGTCGGAAGACGCAGTGGAGAGAGATATCATTTTATGTAGCCCTACTCGCTGCGCTCGTTCGTCTTGTCATGAGATTCAGGCTCGCGGTGTCACAAGATGCATTAAGTTCACGGTGCTCAGTAATAATAACGCGGCCACCGCATTATGCGCAGTCACCATCGACACAGGCAGGCCGAAAACCACCGCGGCGATACCCAGCAGAATCTGCAGCAGTAGCAAGGCTAGTATCGCCATGCCGGTGCCGCGATATCGGTCTCCGAGCCTGAACCCGCGCCAGCCCAGCCATCCTATATATAGGAATGTGACCACGGCGCCGAGCCGGTGAATCATGTGGATGAGCTTGGCGACATCGCCGGTGATGATGACGCCGCCGTCAGTGATCGGGAGCACGCGGAACAAGTTGAGACTCTCGTGCCAGGGACCGTCGAGCCAGGGGAAAGCACCGCAGCCGGGAACACCGGTGCAGGCGAGCGCGGCGAAATTGGCACTGACCCAACCGCCGAGCGCGATCTGGCAGAAAACCATGAGCACGCCGACACGCGCCCACGGCCGCAGCGACGATGCGCGTGCATCGCCTCCGGTCGCGGACACCGACCGTTGGCCGAGCCACCAAAGCATGGCCAGCATCGCCATGCCGCCCAGCAGGTTGCTGAGCGTCACCCACGGGAGCAGCGGCGAAGGCGTTTTGTATCCGAGCACTGACAGAAACACCGTCAGCCCCAGCACCGCCAGGGACAGTCCCGTGTTATGTCCCGGCAGCCGTCTGCGGCGCAGCGCCATCAGCGTGATGCCCACCACCATGGCGCCGAGTGTGGACGCCGCCAGTCGATGTATGACGGTGGCCCACGCCGGCACCAGATGCGCGGCGGCGAGCGATTCCGTTCCCCCTGCTCGCGATTTGATCAGCGCGTAACACGCCGGCCATTCGGCGCAGCCGAGGCCACTGCCCGCGAGACGCAGGTAGGCGCTGAGAATAACGACCACCAGCACCAGAACGAGGGAGAGAAAAACCAGCAGCGTATAGAGGCTGTCTGTGCGCCGCGACGAGGAGCGCGGGCTAGGCGAGACGGTCGACACGCTTTGCATCGGGAGCAAGTTTTCGATGGTTCGGCGACGTGAATATCAGGAAACCCTGATGGACACTTCTTCGTAGCCCTACTTCGCTGCGCTCGTTCGTCTTGTCATAAGCGACGTTAGTCATGGCGATTAATCAGTTGCCTGCTAAGATTGTTTCCAGCATCATGTCCATGCTGGCTCGACCAGCGTCAAAGTGTAAATCATTTTTGGTTGATTTGATCTAAGTCAAGTAGCTGAGCGTCCGAATCGGTCTCTAATTGACAATTGACAGCGGCGTATTGCCGCAGCGAATGAATAATGGCGCCGGGCGCGCTACAACCGGTTGGCGAAAGTTGCAAACATTTAAATATTATTGATCAGCATAGGAGGACTCAACATGGCCGCAATTAAGAACACAGGGTCGGGAAGCCGGGATCAATCCGTCCCTGCCATGCAACGGGTGCTCGACAATCCGTTTCTGCTGTTATTCATCGGCGTCGTGGTTCCCACGGTGTTCTACATCCTGTGGGGCATCATGGAAGTCGTCACCATTCCTCTTGCCAAATAATTTCCGGGAGACGCCGATATGAGCAGCCTGTTACCTCCTGTCGAACGCATCTGGTGGAAAGAACCGATCGAGGGCGTCGAGCTTTTCTGGGTCGCCATCGCGCTGGTCTGGGCCATCGTGATGTTCATCATGATGCCGTACTGGCATGTCTACGGTAAGCAGAACCTCTCGAACGAGGCCTATCGCACCTCGACGGAACTCTATGGGAAGAAAGTCCAGGCGATGGTGGATCAATACACCGTGCGCAAGGAAACCGCGCGCGACATGCCGGTGGTGCATCCGCCGGCGGGCGCCGATGTCTACCTGCTGGCCCGCTTGTGGGAATGGTATCCGATCCTGGAACTGGAACAGGGCAAGACCTACCGCCTGCACCTGTCGTCGATGGACTGGCAACACGGGTTCTCACTGCAGCCGGAAAACATCAACGTGCAGGTGATCCCCGGCTACGAGATGGTGATCAAGATCACGCCGAACAAATCCGGCGAGTACACCATCGTGTGCAACGAATACTGCGGCATCGGACATCACACGATGACCGGCAGAATCTACGTGAAGTAAGGAGGAGCGGCCCATGGCGAATACTGCAGAATTCCGTACTTGTCCCGACACCGGTCTGCTGTTCCACAAGCCGGCCGAGACCCTGATGAAACTGAACGCCGTCGCGGGAATCGTGTTTCTGCTGGTCGGTGGCGTTATCGGCTTGCTGATGATCCTGACGCGCTGGCCGACGGTCCACCTGCTGCAGGCGGACACGTTCTACATGCTGCTGACTGCGCACGGCCTCGGCGTGCTCATCTTCTGGATCATCTTCTTCGAAATAGCCGTGTTGTACTTCGCCTCCAGCACCCTGTTGCGATCGCGTCTCGCGGCGCCGCGCTGGGCATGGCTCGGGTTTGCGCTGATGGTGATCGGGTCCATCATGACCGAGGTCGCCATCTTTCAGGGGCGTTCGAGCGTGATGATGACCTCCTATGTTCCGATGTCGGCCGAGCCGCACTTCTATCTGGGTCTTATTCTGTTCGCGGTGGGCGCCCTGATCGGTTGCTTCGTGTTCCTGGGCACGCTGGTCATCGCGCGCGCCGAGCGAACGTACGGCGAGGGATCGATTCCGCTGGTGACCTTCGGCGCGCTGACCGCCTGTATTATCGCCATCTTTACCATCGCCTCGGGCGCGATTATTCTGATTCCGACCTTCCTGTGGAAGATCGGCTTCATCAACTATATCGATCCGTTGATGTACCGAATCATCTGGTGGGGCATGGGCCATTCCTCGCAGCAGATCAACGTTTCCGCCCACATTGCCGTGTGGTATCTCATTGCCGGCGTGGTGTTCGGCGCCAAGCCGCTGTCCGAGAAGGTTTCGCGCATGGCGTTCCTGCTCTACATCCTGTTCCTGCAGCTGGCCAGCGCCCATCACCTGTTGGCCGATCCGGGCATCAGTTCGGAGTGGAAGATCTTCAACACCAGCTACGCCATGTACCTCGCGGTGCTGGCGAGCATGATCCACGGCCTGACGGTGCCGGGCGCGATAGAAGCGGCGCAGCGCAAGCGCGGCTTCAACAAGGGTCTGTTTGAATGGCTGCGCAAGGCGCCGTGGGGCAATCCGACCTTCTCGGGGATGTTCCTTTCGCTGATCATCTTCGGATTCCTCGGCGGCATCACCGGGGTGGTGATGGGCACGGAACAGATCAACCTGATCATTCACAACACCCTGTACGTCCCGGGCCACTTCCACGCCACCGTCGTCGGCGGCACGACTCTGGCGTTCATGGCGCTGACCTACTGGCTGGTGCCGGTATTGTTCCAGCGCGACGTTGTCCTGCCGGGGCTAGCCAAGTGGCAGCCGTATCTGTTCGGCTTCGGCATGATCGGCTTCACGCTGTTCATGATGGGTGCCGGCACCCTCGGCGTCCCGCGGCGCCACTGGGACATCTCGTTCGCCAACGCCCTGTTTCAGTACCAGTACCCGGAGGTGGCGTATTTGATGCTCGGTCTGATGGCCATCAGCGGAATTCTGGCGATTGTAGGCGGCGGCCTTTTCGTTCTGCAGATCGTTGCCTCGGTCCTGTTCGGCCGGCGCCGCGGTGAGGTCAAGAGCGCGACCCCGATTATCGCCGAACCGGTGGCAGCGGGTGTCCACGGCATCGGCATGGGCGGCATCTCCGTCCCCGGCACGCTGGTGCTGGCGCTGGTGTTCCTGACGACGTTCATCCTGTACTACTTCGTCAACTGGAAATATCTGTCGCAGGTTTGGGGATTAGCTTAAGCACGGCGGCATAAATGACTGAACGCCATCCTCTGGTTCCCTCTCTTGAAAATAAGGGAGGGACAGAGGGTGGGGTCGGTAATTAGGGAAAGCTTATTCAAGCACAGCGAGTTGTTAACTCGCTGTGCTTGAATAAGCGGACCACTGGGCCGGTCCGCGAGCGGAAGGCCGGGTGGGCGCAAGCCCGCCCGGCTGTTCCTTTCCGGTATGATTCCTCCATGCACGTGAAAATATTACTCATCCTGTTGCTCGGTTTGATCGGCACTGGCTTCATGGTGTCGCCGGCCATGGCCGCGCCGCACGACACAACCGGCCATACTCCGTCACAGGCATCGGGGGGAGACCCGGCATCGAAATTCGACCAGAAAGCGGCGCTGGCTATCAGCCAGGGCGCGATCGGCAAGAGCCTCGGCGATTACACGCTGACGGCGGCGGACGGCCGCAACCTGCGGATGTCCGGGTTTCGCGGCAAGCCGCTGGTAATCAGCCTCATTTACACCAGCTGCTATCACATCTGTCCGACGACCACGCAGCATCTGGCCAAGGTGGTGCGCACGGCGCGCGCCGCGCTCGGACCGGAAAGCTTCAACGTGCTGACCATCGGTTTCGATACGCCCCGAGACACGCCCTCCGCGATGCGCCAGTTCGCCCTGGATCAGAGCGTGAACATCGCGCATTGGGAATTTCTGAGCACCGATGCCGCGGCCATGGCCGGCCTGACCAGGGAGCTCGGCTTCATCGCCTACCCGGCGCCGCACGGATTCGATCATCTCATCCAGGCGACGGTGGTCGACGCGCAGGGGAAAATTTACCGCCAGGTGTATGGCATGACTTTCGATACCCCGCTGCTGGTCGAACCGCTCAAGGAACTGGTTTTCGGCGCGCCGGCCTCGCCTTCGCTGCTGTCGAGTCTGAGCAGCCGCATCAAGCTGTTCTGCACCGTTTACGATCCCTCGTCCGATCAGTACCGTTTCGATTACTCGATTTTTATCGGGTTTTTCATCGGCCTGGTCTCCATCGGGACCGTGAGCTTCCTGTTGATCCACGAATGGCGCCGTAATCGCCGCCGCGCACGAGCTTGACCTGAGTCATATTCTTTTCTCCTGGTAGAGTGTCAAGTTATATCCGCCACCGGTAGCGGCTTTCCACGGAGATCTGTTTTGATTGAGACGTTACAGCGCGCGGGCCGCCGGGCGTTTTCATTTTTCGAGCATGCCTTCGATGCGGCTTTTGGCCCGAGGATCAATCCGTTGTATCACCTCGGGGCGCTGTCGTTTTTCTTTTTCTGGGTGGTTGCCGCGAGCGGTATCTATGTTTATGTTTTTTTCGAGACCAGCATCGACGGCGCTTATCGCTCGGTCGAATACCTGACACTTACCCAATGGTACGCGGGGGGCGTGGCGCGCAGCCTGCACCGCTACGCCTCGGATGCCATGGTGATCACCGTGCTGCTGCATCTGGCGCGTGAGTTCGTGCTGGACCGTTACCGCGGCGTGCGCTGGTATGCGTGGTTGACCGGCGTGATCCTGTTGTGGTTCCTGTACGCCTCGGGCATCGGCGGTTACTGGCTGGTGTGG
>DATICK010000005.1:0-4282 GCA_035456865.1 Sulfuricaulis sp. | reverse complement strand
GCGACGGCGGACGGCACCGACTCAGGCTTCGGTTCCGCCCTCTTTGCCGGCGGCGGGGGCAACGTCGATCCCGCCGGTTTGGTTTTGGTCGGTTGTGTCTTCATCGGCCTCAAGTCCGGCTTGCGGCGCTTCCTCGTCCAGGATGGCATTGGTCACGAAACCGCCGGCGATCTCGCGCAGGGCGAGCACTGTGGGCTTGTCGTTTTCGCGCTCGACGCAGGCTTCCGCGCCATTGAGCAGCTGACGCGCACGACGCGTGGCCACCAGCACGAGCTGAAAACGGTTATCAACATTATCCAGGCAATCTTCTACGGTAATACGGGCCATACCTATACCTCAGTCATCTGACAGGAAACGCGGCGGTGCCGCAGGGTTTACTACTATATAAAGCACGCGCCCGAGCCAGCGGACCGGGCGGATCAGGGACATGCAGCTCAATGCATCTTACTGATAAGCGGCGGGTTTTTCCACCCAAGGAAGCTCCGATTAAGCCCGTTCGTGGTGAGCCCTTCGACTTAGCTCAGGACAGGCCCTCGAACCATGAACAGATAGCGGTCCTGTAATTCCAGTGTTTGCCGCTCACTCCCTTCGGCTGGCTCAGGACAGGCTTCGACCAGCTAAGGGCGAACGGAATGACTTAATTCTGAGCTTCCCTAGACCCCGGCAAGCAGCGCCTGGATATCGACCAGGACCGGCCGAGGAGTGCCTTCGCCACGGATAATGGCCTGCAAGTCCTTCAGGGCGGTCTCGAAATCATCGTTGACCACCACGTGGTCGAATTCCTTGTAGTGGCTCATCTCCGACACCGCCTCGCGCATGCGCCGGGCGATCACCTCCGGGGTGTCCTGGCCGCGGTTGGTCAGGCGTTCCTCCAGCGTCGCGCGCGACGGCGGCAGGATGAAAACACTGACCGACTCCGGCATCTTTTCCTTGATGGCGCGCGCGCCCTGCCAGTCGATGTCGAGAATGATGTTCTTGCCCTGACGCAACAGGTTTTCGGTCGCGGCGCGCGAGGTGCCGTAGGAATTGCCGAAGACCTTGGCGTGCTCCAGAAACCGGTCGGCCGCCACCATCTCGTCGAACTGTGCCTGGGTCACGAAATAATAATGCACGCCGTGCTGCTCGCCCGGGCGCGGCGCGCGCGTGGTGTGCGACACCGAGAACGCCAGGTCCGGCAGGCGCTCGACCAGCGCCTTGGCGAGGCTGGTCTTGCCGGTGCCGGAGGCGGCGGAAAAAATGAAAAGTCTTCCCTTCGTCATGAATTTTTTTATTGCGACCGGAAACGCGCGCGGTTACTCGATGTTCTGCACCTGCTCGCGCATCTGCTCGATCAGCACCTTGAGTTCCACGGCGACATTGGTCAGGCGCGTGTCAGTGGACTTGGACGACAGTGTGTTGGCCTCGCGGTTGAGCTCCTGCATCAGGAAATCGAGGCGCCGGCCGGCGGGACCGGCCTGACCGAACACGCGACGGATTTCGGCGAAGTGCGCCGTGAGCCGGTCGATCTCTTCGGTGACGTCGGACTTATGCGCGAACAGAACGATTTCCTGCTCGAGGCGCGCGGGGTCGAGCTGTTGTTTGATTTCTTTCAGACGCGTCTCCACTCGTTCGCGAAATATCCGCACCGCCTCCGGAATCAGCTCCTTCGCCTTCACCACCAGCTGCTCCATGGCCTGCAGGCGCTGCAACATGAACTCCTGCAGGCGCGCGCCCTCGCGGGTGCGCGTGGCGGCCAGCTCGTCGAGCGCGGCCGCGAGCGCCTCGAGCGCCGCGGCGCCCAGGCTGTCGACGTCGAGCGGCGGAACCTTGAGCACGCCCGGCCAGCGCAAGATGTCGATGGCGCGCAGCGGCGAGAGATCGGCGTACAGGCCGCGCAGGTGGCCGGCGGAAACCAGCAGCCGCTGCACCTGGTCCTCGTTCAGCTCGATCGCACCTGCGGCGGCCTCGCCCGCCTGGAAACGCAGGGTGCCATCCACCTTGCCGCGCGCCAGACGCGCATTGATCAGTTCGCGCACGCGTGGCTCGAGCACCCGCAGCTCTTCCGGCAGGCGCAGGGCAATCTCGAGATAGCGGTGGTTGACCGAACGCAGCTCCCAGGTCAGCGCGCCCCAGGGCGTCGCGGCCTCGCGACGCGCGAAGGCGGTCATGCTGGCGGTCGGGGATGGAGATTTGGCGGGGTTCATGGCAGCGCGGATGGTAAACCGCGGGTTTGCCGGGAGCAAATCCGGGCCGTGGTGATCCAATTTCCCCGGCCTGCGGTTCCGGCCATATATAATCAGAGGTGGAAACATCAAACTCGGGCCGAGCCCGCGAATCAACACCGAACTGGATTTCATGACAAGCGCCGACGCCCTGCCCCCGGGCTACCTGCTACACCAGTACCGCATCTCCAAGACTCTTGGCGGTGGCGGCTTCAGTATTGTCTATCTGGCGCGCGATACCCGGACGAAACAGCTGGTGGTGATCAAGGAATATATCCCCGGCGAACAAGCCACGCGGCGCGACGGCGAGAACGTCGAGAGTCTCTCGGTCGATACGGCCACGACCTTCAACACCGGATTGAAGCGCTTTCTCGACGAGGCCAGCGCCCTGTCCAAGATCAACCATCCAAACATCGTGCGCGTGATCGACTTCTTCCGCGAGAACAACACCGTGTACATGGTGATGAACTACGAGCAAGGCAAGGACCTGCGCTGGTACATCAAACGCCACGACGGCCGCCTGAGCGAAAAATTCATCCGCACCGTCTTCCCGCAACTGCTCATCGGACTGCGCGAGCTGCACAGCCATCGTCTGCTGCATCTCGACATCAAGCCGGCGAATGTCTATCTGCGGCCGGGCGGCTCACCGCTGCTGCTCGACTTCGGCGCGGCGCAATCACAGTCCGTGGAGGCGCGCAGCCGGGGTCCGCACACGCTGACGCGCGGGTTCGCGCCATACGAGCAGCACACGCGCGGACATATCGGTCCGTGGACCGATCTTTACGCCCTCGGCGCCACCATGTGGGCGTGCATGTGCGGCAAGGCGCCGCCACCGGCTCTCAAGCGCGCCGAAAAGGACACTTACAAGCCGGCGGTACGCCAGTTTGCCGGGCGCTATTCGCGCCCGCTGCTCGAAGCCGTGGACTGGTGCCTGCAGATGGACCAAATCCAGCGTCCGCAGAAAGTGGATGACCTGCTCGATTTCCTCAACAAGGAGCCGGGCGAAACGCCGGAACCGCCGCCGGAATCCTTTCTCGATCGCCTGACCCCGAAGTTCTGGCGCGGACGAAAATGACGCCATGAAATACCAGATCACGCAATTCAGCCTGCGCGGCGCCCGACGCGTCAACGAAGACCGGGTGGGCTACGCCGAACGCGACAACGCCGTGATCATGGCCGTGGCCGACGGCCTCGGCGGGCATCGCGGCGGCGAGGTGGCGGCGGAGATCCTGGTGCAAACGCTATTACACACCTTCCAGACGCTGCGTCATCCGGTCGTGCAGCGCCCCTCGGTGTTCCTCGCGCTCGGCATCCTCCAGGCGCACCATGCCATCATCACGCGCGGCCAGGACAGCCAGCCACCGATAGAACCGCGTACCACTTGCGTCGCCTGCCTGGTGCAGAACGGTTACGCCTACTGGGCGCATGTCGGCGACAGCCGCCTGTACCTGTTCCGCCAGAATCGTTTCCTGCTGCGCACGCAGGATCACACGACCATCGAGGAACTGCACCAGGACGGGCTGCTCACCGAAAAGGAAATGCTCGACCATCCGCAGAAAAGCCACTTGCTCAACTGCCTAGGCGCCGCCACCACGCCCACGATCAGCATGGGCGAGGAGACCTTGCTGCAACCAGGCGACACGTTGCTCGCCTGCACCGACGGCCTGTGGGAGGCGCTCGCGCCCGAGGAGATCGCGCGCTATTTGAAGGCCGCGGCGCTGGATGAAGCAGTGGAGGAAATGCTGCTCGCGGCGCAAAAGAAAAAACGGCAGGCCTGCGACAACGTCAGTGCCGTGTGCCTGCGCTGGGAGGATGCGATCACCAAAAACCCGCCGCTGCAAGGCAACGCCGTGGCGAATATCAACGAGGCGATGCTGCGCGAAGAAGCCAGGCATCATCTTCCCCATGTCGTCAAACTGCCGCCGAGAAAGTCCACGGCGGCTTCCGAAGAAACCGCGGACGACAAGAACAAACCGCTCGAAAGCCGCATCCAGGAGATCGAGGACTTTCTCAAGAAGTTCGAGCCCAAGGGCTGAACCTGCTAAACTCCGCCGGTCTTTTTCACTCCCGAAGCCAAGAAT
>DATICK010000004.1:0-4922 GCA_035456865.1 Sulfuricaulis sp. | reverse complement strand
TGGTGATCATCCACGGCGTAGAGATGAGGAACGAGAATCGCCGCCGAACCGGAGGCGGCCAGTTCGGCAATGGTCATGGCACCGGCGCGACACAGCACCACATCCGCCCATGCATAGGCCTCGGCCATGTTGTCGATGAATTCCGTCACTCGGGCGGGCACATCGGCGTAAGCTTGCTGCACTGCCGCGGCGGCGTTACGTCCGCATTGATGCCAGAGTTCCGGCCGCATCTTGGAGGGCAGCGACTTGATCGCTTCAGGCACGGTGTCGTTGAATATTTTTGCGCCCTGGCTGCCGCCCACGACAAGCAAGCGCAGGTTTCCCTGGCGCGTGGTCAACCGTTCTTCCGGCGGCGGCAGCGTGGCAATCTCGTCACGCACCGGGTTACCCACCGGACGGGCAGCCAGGTGTTTTCCGAAAGCATCGGGAAATCCGCTCAGTACCTGATCGGCGATCAGTGCGAGCCACTTGTTGGTCATGCCGGGGATCGCGTTCTGCTCGTGAATCAGCAGTGGCGTGCGCGTGATCCACGCCATTAAACCGCCCGGCCCGGCGACAAATCCGCCCATGGACAGCACCACGTCCGGCTTGCGCCGGCGCAAAACCCGGAACGCCTGCGCCATCGCATATATAAGAGTGAATGGCAGCAGCAGCCAGCGCAACCAACCCTTGCGCCGCACGCCCTGGATCGTCAACCAATCCATGTCGATCGCCAGTCCCGAGGCGGGTACGGCGTGCGCTTCGAGGCCGCGGTGCGTACCGAGCCACACCACTTGCACGCGCTTCTCCAGGAGCCGGCGTGCGACTGCGAGCCCCGGGAAGACATGTCCGCCGGTGCCACCCGCCATGATCAGCACGCAGCTCATCCCGCCCTCCCCCAGCCGCCGGCACGCGCCTCGCGGCCGATGAGCAATAACAGGCCCATGGCGATGCAGCTCACGATCATGCTTGATCCGCCATAACTCACGAACGGAAGCGTCAGCCCCTTGGTCGGCAACAGGCCCATGTTGACGCCCATGTTGATCATCGCCTGGCTGCCGAGCAGCAGGCCCAGGCCCTGCGCCAGCCGCGAACCATAGATCTGGCCGGCGGCCTCCGCCTGACGCGCAATAGCGAAGGCGCGCGCGATTACGATGCCGAAAACCGCCATGACGCCCAGCACGGCAATAAGCCCGAGTTCCTCGCCCATTACCGCGAAAACGAAATCGGTATGGGCCGCCGGCAGGTAAAAGAGTTTCTGGACGCTGGCACCCAGCCCCACGCCGAACCACTCGCCGCGGCCGAAAGCGATCAGCGCTTGCACCAGCTGGAAACCGGTGTTGTAAGGATCGGCCCAGGGGTCAAGGAAACTCGTTGCGCGCGCCATACGGTAAGGCGAGACGAAGGTAAGGAGCACCATGCTGCCGATACCGGCGCCGAGCACACACATGAAGTGCCAGAAGCGCACGCCGCCGAGGAACAGCATGGAAAACACCGTGATGGTGATCACCACAAAAGAACCCATGTCCGGCTCCAGCAGCAGCAGCAAGCCGATCGCCGCAACCACGAGGCTCACCATCACGATTCCCTGGGTGAAGTTTTTCAGCGACTCCTGCTTGCGCACCAGATACCCGGCGACGTACACCACCATGAAGAGTTTCATGAACTCCGACGGCTGCAGGTTGACAATACCGAGCCTGATCCAGCGCGAACTGCCATTGATGTGCACGCTGATGCCCGGCACCAGCACCACGCAGAGCGAGGCAATACCGAGAAGCAGCAGAAACGGTCCGGCCTTTTCCCACCAGCGCACGCGCGTACGCATCGTGAACGCCATGAACAGCGCGCCCAGCATCACGTAGGCGGCATGGCGTATCAGAAAATACACGCTGTTATGCATTTCGCGGTCGGCATAGGCAACCGACGCCGAGTACACCATGATCACACCGAGCGCGAGCAGCACAAACGTGCATCCGAGCAACCATGGATCCCACGCCGGGCGCGATCGGCCTGCGGCGCGCGTCGTTCCGGCCGTCAGTACAGCGCTCATGTTGTTACCTCGCGTACAGCTTCGCGGAACACCTCGGCGCGATGTTCGTAGTTGCGGAACATGTCGAAACTCGCACAGGCCGGCGACAGCAGCACTACGTCGCCCGGTTGCGCGAGACCGGCGGCGAAGCGCACGGCCTCGTGCATGTCTTTGGCGCGGCGTGCGGTTACAGCGTTGCCGAGGGCGGCCTCGATCAGCGGCGCATCGCGCCCGATCAACACCACGGCGCGCGCATGCTGCGCACACGCCGGCTTTAATTCGCTGAAATCCTGGCCTTTGCCGTCTCCGCCGGCGATGAGAATCACCGGTGCCGTCATGCCGTTGAGGGCCGCAATGGTGGCACCGACATTGGTGCCCTTCGAATCGTCATACCAGCGTACTCCGTCATGCTCGGCCACGAGTTCGGTGCGATGATGCAGCCCCTTGAATTCACTCACTGCGACGCAGGCGTCTTCGGGAACAACGCCGGCGGCTTCGGCCAACGCCATCGCGGCCAAAACGTTGGCCAGATTGTGCCGGCCGGCGAGCGGCACTTCGCGTGCGCTCATCAGCGGCTGCGTGCCATGCACCAGCCAGGTCTCGCCCCGGATTTCATCAAGACCATAATCCTGTGCCTCCAACGGACGTCCCAGGCTGAAACTGACCGTGCGCCGTCCCGACTGGCGCATGCGCATCACCCGGGAATCGTCGGCATTGAGCACCATGGTCCCGTTACCGCGGAAGACACGTGCTTTGGCCTCGGCGTATTCACCGATATCACGGTACCGGTCCATATGATCCGGCGTGATGTTGAGGACCGTCGCGGCACGTGCGTTGAGACTGTGAGTGGTCTCGAGCTGGAAGCTCGACAGTTCCAACACGTACACGTCCGGCTCCCGATCGCCGAGCAGCGACAACGCCGGCACGCCGATGTTGCCGCCCACGGCGGTCTTGAGACCGGCGCGCTTGCACATCTCGCCGGTGAGTGCCGTCACCGTGCTCTTGCCGTTGGCGCCGGTAATGGCGATGACCGGCGCCGTCGCCTCGCGTGCAAAAAGCTCTATGTCGCCGATGGCTTGCGCCCCGGCGCCGACGGCACGGGCAATGGCCGGTTCCTTTACCGACACGCCGGGGCTCACCACGAGCAGTCCCGGATCGCTGAAGACCGCGGCAGGCAGTCCGCCGGTATGCGCCGCCACGCGCGGAAATTCGCGCCGCAGTTCATCCAGCTTGGGCGGCTGGTCACGCGTATCCACAACGGTGACGTCATAGCCACGCGCAACGAGGTGACGCACGCAGGCCATCCCCGTGAGCCCGAGGCCCACCACCAGCGCGCGATTTGTCTCCGTCTTGGCCATCAGCACCGCACTCATGTTTAACGAATCTTCAATGTCGCCAGCCCGATCAACACCAGGATCAGCGAGATGATCCAGAAGCGCACGATCACCCGAGGTTCGGGCCAGCCTTTCAGTTCGAAATGGTGATGCAGCGGCGCCATGCGAAAGATGCGTTTGCCCGTGAGCTTGAACGACGCCACCTGCAGCATTACCGACACCGTCTCCATCACGAACACACCGCCCATGATGAACAGCACGATCTCCTGGCGCACCGATACGGCGATGGTGCCGAGCGCCGCGCCCAGCGCCAGCGCGCCGATGTCCCCCATGAATACCATCGCGGGATAGGTGTTAAACCAGAGAAACCCGAGCCCGGCGCCAACCATGGCGCCACAGATCACCAGTACTTCACCCGCGCCGGCGATATAGGGAAAACCGAGATAGGCGGAAAATTTGATGTGGCCCATGACGTAGGCAAAGATACCGAGCGCTCCCGCCACCATGACCGTTGGCATGATTGCCAGACCGTCGAGGCCGTCGGTGAGGTTCACAGCATTGCTGGAACCTACGATCACGCAGTACGCGAGCAGGATGTACATCGGGCCCAGGTCGATCATGATGTTCTTGAACACCGGCACGATGAGCGCGGTCTCAGCCGAGCTCTTGGCGGTGTAGTAAAGAAACAGCGCCGTGCCCAAGCCGGCAACCGTCTGCCAGAAAAACTTGGCCTTCGCGCCAATTCCGCGCGGATCCTTGTTGATGATTTTCTTGTAATCATCCACCCAGCCGATGGCGCCGAAGGCCGCGGTCGTGAACAGCACCGCCAACACGAACCGGTTGGAAAGATCTGCCCACAGCAGCGTGGCGATGAATACGGCGATGAGAATCATCGCTCCACCCATGGTCGGCGTGCCGGCCTTGGACAGGTGACTCTGCGGTCCGTCCTTGCGCACCGTCTGACCGAGTTGGCGATGGCCCAGGCGGCGGATCACCGCCGGGCCGATCCAGAAGCTGATCCCGAGCGCCGTCAACACGCCGAGAATTCCGCGCAGTGTGAGATAGCGGAAGACGTTGAAGAACGAGAAGTCCCGCGTCAGCGTTTCGAACAGGTAATACAGCACTTAGCGATTCCTCCCGCTCTCAGCCGGGGCCGGCGATGGTTTCGTGATGCCGGCGACGATCCGCTCCATGCGCATCAGGCGCGAGCCCTTGACGAGCACCGTCATTTCCGCGTGCAGGCAATCCTGCAGCGCCTCGATCAACGCCGTGTGCGACTCAAAATGACGCGCACCTTTGCCGAAGGCGCCCACGGCTATGCGGCTCAGTTCACCGATGGCGAACAATCGTTGGACGCCGATGCGCTGGGCGAGTTCGCCGACGCGAAAATGGATGTCGGCGGCCGCCGGCCCGAGTTCCCCCATATCGCCCAGAACCAGGACGCGCTCGCCGGAGAATTCCCGCAACACTTGCAGTCCCGCCGCGACCGAAGCGGGATTGGCGTTGTAAGTGTCATCGATGATGCGCGCGCCACTGATACCGCGTTTCACCTCGAGGCGACCGGAAACGGTTTTCAGTTT
>DATICK010000003.1:0-7912 GCA_035456865.1 Sulfuricaulis sp. | reverse complement strand
GTTGGCGACGCATTTTTCCGCCGCGCGCCGGAGCTTGTCGTCCAGTGCCGCCTGATTGCTGGTGGAGGGATCGGTGTTGGGCATCTCCAGAAAACTGGTGACGCCGCCCTTGACCGCGGCGCGCGAGCCGGAGCCGAGGTCTTCCTTGTATTCCTTGCCGGGTTCGCGGAAGTGCACCTGCGGATCGATTACGCCGGGAAGCAGGAGGTTTCCTCCGGCGTCCAGCGTCTCGTCCGCCGGAACGCTGATTTGCGCCGCGATGCGTTCGATCACGCCATCGTGGCACAGCAGGTCGCCTTCGACAATTGATCCGTCCGGGCGCGCGAGGCGGGCGTTGCGGATCAGTAGCTTGGGCAAAGGCGATCTCGGTGCGGAGAAGTTATCGTGGAAGAATTTGCGGGAAAGTTAATGTCAGAAAGCCGGGGTCAGCCCATCTGCTTTTCGCGGATTTCGTCGAGTGTCTTGCAGTCGATGCAGAGCTCGGCCGTCGGGCGGGCTTCCAGTCGCTCCACGCCGATCTCGACACCGCAGACTTCGCAGTAACCATAATCGCCGGTGTCGATGCGATCGATGGATTCGTCGATCTTCTTGATGAGTTTGCGTTCGCGGTCGCGCGAGCGCAGTTCGAGCGACATGTCGGTTTCCTGGCTCGCGCGGTCGTTCGGATCGGGCGGATTTTCCGGCACGTCGCGCATCTGCTGCACAGTGCGGGAGATTTCTTCCTCCAGTTCCGACTTCCAGGCATTCAGCACGGAACGGAAATGTTCCTGCTGCTTTTTGTTCATGTACTTCTCGCCCTTCTTCGTCACGTAGGGTTTCATGCCCGAAACGGGGGAGACGGATTGTTCCTTTTCCTTCTTTTTTCTGGCTGACATGCTTCAACTCCTGCAATAATGTAGCCCCGGAAGGGTGGGGGGTAAAAAAATAAGCGCGAATCTATACCAGAATCGCCCGGGTGTCGCAACCGTTAGAGTATAGACACGGCGAGCAGGCGCCGCCGTTAGGACGGATTTACCGGGATTTGGTGACAATTTCATGGCACTCGAGGCATTGATCTTTGATGTGGACGGGACTCTGGCCGACACCGAGCGTGACGGACACCGGGTGGCGTTCAACCAGGCATTCGCCGAGGCCGGGCTGGATTGGCGCTGGGACGTGGAACTGTACGGCGAGTTGCTGGCTGTCACCGGTGGCAAAGAACGCATGCGTTATTACGTTGACCGGTATTGCCCGGACTACGTGAAGCCGGCGGATTTCGAAGCGCTGGTGGCGCGGCTGCACGCCGCCAAGACGCGTCATTACACGGCGCTGCTGGGACAGGGAGGCATCCCGCTGCGGCCGGGCGTACGGCGTCTGCTTGAGGAGGCACGTGCTCGCGGCGTGCGCCTGGCCATTGCCACGACCACCACACCGGACAATGTTTCCGCGCTGCTGCGCCACGCCGTTTTACCCGCGGCGGTTTCATGGTTTGAGGTGATCGGCGCGGGCGATGTGGTGGCGGCAAAAAAACCGGCGCCTGATATCTATTATTATGTTCTCGATCGATTGCGCCTCTCGCCGGCGCAATGCATGGCATTCGAGGATTCGGAAAATGGGCTGCGCGCGGCGCAGGCGGCAGGCCTCAAGACCGTCATAACGGTGAATGACTACACGCGCGCCCATGATTTTCACGGCGCAGCCGTGGTGCTCGATCATCTCGGCGAGCCCGACCGGCCGTTTCAAGTGTTGTCCGGGTGTGCCGTGAATGGTGCAACCTGTCTCGATTTCAAACTGCTGGAGCAGTTACAGACTGACGCATGAAACCATTTGCCAGACGTCTGACCCGCATCGAGCCGTTTCACGTGATGGATATTCTGGCGCGCGCCCGCGCCATGGAGGCGCAGGGACGGTCCATCATCCATATGGAGATCGGCGAACCCGACTTCCCGACCGCGGAGGGCATCGTGCAGGCCGGCATCGCGGCGCTCCAGGCCGGACATACCCACTACACGCCCGCGCTCGGCCTGCCCGAACTGCGCGCGGCCATCGCCGCCAGTTATCCTGCTCATGCGCGTCCCGATCCCGCGCGGGTTGTGGTGACGCCCGGCGCCTCGGGCGCGCTGCAATTGATTTTCGCCAGCTTGATCAATCCCGGCGATCAAGTACTCATGGCTGATCCGGGTTACCCCTGCAACCGCCATTTTGTGCGTCTGTTCGAGGGGGAGGCGGTGAGCATTCCCGTGGATGCTGCGACGGCGTATCAAATCAACGCCGATCTGATTCGTCGTCACTGGACAAAACACACGGTGGCGGTACTGCTCGCTTCGCCCTCCAATCCCACCGGCACGCTGATATCCGGCAACGAGATGGCGGAAATCGCGCGAGCCGTGGCGGAACTTGGCGGCGTGCTGATCGTGGATGAAATCTACCACGGATTGGTATACGGAGAAGAAGCGGTGACGGCCCTGTCGCATTCACCGGAGTTATTCGTGGTCAACAGCTTTTCCAAGTATTACGGCATGACCGGCTGGCGCCTGGGCTGGCTGGTGGCGCCGATGGCTTACATTCCATCGATCGACAAGCTCGCCCAGAATATTTTCCTGGCCTCGAGCACCGTGGCGCAACACGCGGCGCTTGCCGCGTTTACTCCCGAGGTACTGGAAGAGCTGGCACAACGCCGGAATATTTTCCGTGAACGGCGTGACTACCTCCTGCCGGCCTTGCGCGAACTGGGATTTATCATCCCGGTGGTGCCGACGGGCGCATTCTATTTATATGCGGATTGTTCGAGCTTCACCGATGACAGTCAGACGTTGGCACTCGATTTGCTCGAGCACGCCGGCGTGGCCATCACACCGGGTCTGGATTTCGGGAGCTACCAGGCCGCACGGCATGCGCGTTTTTCCTACGCTAATACGCTCGAAAATCTGCGCGAAGGTGTTTCCCGTCTGCGGGATTACTTTACGAATACCTAGGTCATGTCGCTTTCAAGGCGGGAGCGCAGGGTTGTATACGCGCCTTCGAGCGCTTGCAACACGGACGCTGCCTTGCCGAGCTGGTCGTTGTCCACCATTTTTTCAAGCTGCTCCGCGGCTGCATGCATGGAATGGGCCTGGAAATAAGCACTTGAGCCTTTGAGGGTATGTGCCTCGCGCGCGGCGTGTTGTGCATCGGATGCGGCGAAGGCCCGGCGCTGAGAGGCCCAGGCTCGGACGCGACGCGAAACCCAGCCGCGCTGCAAAAAAGTCGGGAGGAAACGGTTCGGGAAGGACAGCTTACAGGCGGATGGTATCGGTCAGATGTCTGGGCATGTTGTGGAGTTCCACGCCTCCCAGGTCCTTTCCGACCGTCGCCGTCACCAGCGCTGCAGTGGGTGTGCTCAAGGCGGCACGCAGGCTGCCCAGAAAACGCGGTTCGGCGACCAGCACGAGTTTCCCGTAAAGCTGCTGGTGGCGTCCGTCATCCAGCATCGTGCTTAACTGCTTGGCAAACTGTTCCGCTACATGTGCCGTGGGTTCCTGCTCGGAACTCAGTGAATGGCGTCCCTGACCTTGGCTGTCGAAACTGCGTCCCGGCTTGTCGGCACCGATGTCTTTGTTCTTGAGTCTGCCCTCGGGATGCGGGATGTCGTGAAGGAGATTCAGCCCTTTACCCGGGCCCTTGTTTTCGAGAAGCCTTGCCCCGCCCCGGTGGGCTACCAGAATCCATGTGTTGTTCATCATAAGTATGCCCCTCTGTAAACTAAGAATTGTTTCGTCGGGTTTTTTTACATTCTACCGGATGAAGAAAAAACCGTGCATCAGCTTTTGGGGTGTTATCTAAATCCTTGATTAGTAGTGACAAGAATCATCGCAGCAGAACAGGTGAGTCATCCGTTTGCATGAATGATGCATTTGGAGAATTAAATTGTGTAAACCTGCCATTACAAAGCTACCGTTCATCTCTGATAACTGTCAGACAGACGAGTGAATTTTTTTTACCAATTCATCAGTAATTCAGTGCGTTGAATAAGCACGGCCTCAGTTTTCTCCCGAGTGGCACAGGAATTGCCATTAGTATCTGACAGTGCCCGAATTACCACGGGTTGGAGAAAAAAAGGGGGGGTCAATAATAATGAAATGGGTGAAGGCGTTAAAAAGAAAAATAACGGCATTGAAATCCGCGCAGACGGACGGTGCCGGGCAGTGGGAAACCGCGGCCATGGTGTACGGGGGAGACATCTACGCCGTGCTGGTTCGCGATCGTGCGGTGCGTCATCTCACGCGAGTGGACAACCGCTGGGCTGATCATCGCCACGATGCCGGGTGGCCATTTATTCGATAGGCGTTTCGGGGCTGTTGCCCCATTCCGACCACGAACCCGGATACCCCCGCACGCGGGGGTATCCGAGGCTTTTCAGAACTATATAAGTATGCGCCGAACGGTGATGCGTCTGGCAATAGGCGATCACTTCCTTGTCCGGCGTGACTCCCATTTGCGACAAGATCTGCTGTAGTTCTTGCGCCGGTTTCAGGCGCAAGCTGCGCGTCTGATCGATGGCGTTGACCCAGTCGAAGTTAATCGCCCCGGGAATATGGCCGACTCGATCGGCGCGCCTGGTCTCGCCGCGATACTCAGCCGGCGTCCGCGTGTCCACGAAGACCACATTTGGATCTCGCAGGTGACTCGTGATGTAGTTTTTGTCCGCCACCGCCGTGTCGCGAAATTTCACCGTGTATTGACTTCGCGGCCGGCGAACCGTCTCAGAACTGACCGGATGGTGGTCGTTAAGCCAGGCATGCAAGCCGCCGTTCAGCAGCGAGTAGTGAGTATGACCGATAACATCCAGTGTCCAGAGCAGTCGCGAGGCGCGCCCACCGCCTTCGTCGTCGTAGGCCACCACATGTCTGTCCAGCGTCAGGCCGATACTGCTGAATACTTCGGACAGATGCGCTTCGCTTGGCAACATGCCCATGGCGGGCAGACGTGCCGCGACGATTTGCGCATAGTCGATATGTACCGCGCCCGGCACGTGGGTTTGCGCATAGGTTTCGGGCCGACACAGATCAACAATCAAAAGGTTTTCTGCGTCCAGATTCCCGACCAGCTCCGCCGGCTCGACGACTAGTGGCAGAAGAGCTTGGACCATGATTCCTTTGTCGACGCGATGAACCAATGGGAGTTGAGCGAAGGGATATTCTAACGTTGACCGAAGGACGGGGCGAGGTGCGCGTATGGTTCCCGTGGACCAGGAAAGCCGTTAAACTTGTCCGGTCATTTTTAACACCGGTTTATTCCTGTGGAAATATTCAAGATATTTACCGTTGAAGCGGCACATCTTCTGCCGAATGTTCCGGAAAATCACAAATGTCGCCGGTTGCACGGCCATTCCTTCCGGATAGAAATACGTGTGACCGGGCCGGTGCAGGAACAGGCAGGCTGGGTCATGGACTTCGCCGACATCACCCAGGCCTTCCAGCCGGTTTATGAACAACTCGATCATCATTATCTGAATGAGGTCGAAGGTCTGGAGAATCCCACGAGCGAGCGCCTGGCGCGATGGATCTGGCGCAAGCTCAAGCCCACGCTACCGCGGCTTTCCGAAATCGTCGTGCGCGAGACTTGTACCGCTGGTTGTATATACCGCGGGGAAGACTGAACGCGCATGGACATCCACCCGCGTGACGACTCCCCGGTAGTCATCGAAACCGGTCAGCACCCGTTGGCTAGCGTCATCTGGTTGCACGGCCTGGGTGCCGACGGCCATGACTTTGAAGGTCTCGTTCCCGAGCTGCGCTTGCCGGCGCAGCCCGCGCTGCGTTTCGTGTTTCCGCAGGCGCCGTTCCGGCCGGTGACCATTAACGGCGGTTATATCATGCGCGCGTGGTATGACATCGCCATGACGGAGCAGGGTATTGAACAGAACGCGGAGCATATTCGAGAATCGCAAGAAATACTTCAGGCGTTGATTGAGGAGCAAATGCAGCGCGGCATTCCCGGCGAGCGAATTGTGCTCGCCGGATTTTCCCAGGGAGGAGCTATTGCGCTGCACACCGGCCTGCGTTATCCGAAGCCGTTGGCCGGCATCATTGCACTGTCGGCACCGGTGCCATTTGCCGAAAATCTGATGGCTGAGATTCATCCGTCCAATGCCGCGGTGCCGGTCTTCATGGCGCACGGTACGGACGACCGGATGGTCCCCTTTGCCGCCGCCGAGATGGTCCACCGGCTCATGGTGTCACGCGGGCTTTCCCCGGAATGGCGCGTTTATTCCATCGGACACACCGTGGGCCCGGATGAAATTCGGGATATTTCCCGCTGGTTGGGCCGCGCACTTATGAACGTGGCGGGGTGAAACGGCCAGCGGGGGCGGATTTTGCGTGGCGTGGTCATGGTTTAGACGATGTTCCGTACCGCGGCGGTGTATCAGCCCGCTTCAGGCCGCACGCGGCGGAAAATCATCTAGACTTATAGACTAAGCGCCGCTCGACAGCTGTTTGACGGCGGCGATAGCGTCAAAAGGTATACGAACAGAGGAGAGCTGTTGTGGTCATATTAAAAGAATCGCCGCGTGACTGGGGTCTCGTTGCTATTGTGATCCTCCTGAGTATCGGTGCCAATTTGCCCAGCGAATGGACGGATTGGATCAACTTCGACCGTCGTTACCTGCTCGGAGGCCTTATCGCGGTCGTGGCGGTCGCGCTGGTCAGGTATCTCAAGTTCACCCTCATTCTCGTGATCGTGGCGCTCGCCGCCGGCGCCAATGTGCCGTCGGACATCGCCAATGAATTCGGTTTCGACCCCCAGATCAGCATGCTGGGATTGGTGGCCATGATCGTTATCTCGCTGAGTAATCGGCTGCTCAAGTTGCCGACAGGCCTCGAGAAGAGCGGCCGTTCCAAGACCGCGCACGGCGCAGCGGCGCTGTTCACCGCCATTCTCAAAGGACGTATCGCGGTCGTGCAGTCGCTGTTGAACCAGGGTGTGAACGTGAATGTGCGGACCATAAGCGGCAAGACACCGCTGATGGCGGCGGCCTACAAGGGTTACAGCGATATTATTCAGATGCTGCTCGACAATGGCGCGGACGTGAATGCCGTGGACGGACGCAACGACACGGCGCTCAAGATCTCCAACCGTGGCGGTTATTCTCGCATTACCGAATTACTGAAAAAGGCCGGCGCAACGGAAAACTGAAGGGTTGTGACAGAAACCGGCAATGAAAAAGGGCCCTTTGGGCCCTTTCTATTCTTGGCGCTAGTTGTGTTCCCAAGGGGGGAGACGGAGATATCACGAAGACACATACATTATGGCCCGGGGTGCAACAAAAATCGTTGCACCCGTTCGGCGGCACCGATGCACGTTAAGTGCATCGGTGACAACCCCGCCTTACCTTCGCGCCGGCGAGCGCCCACGCATGGATGCGTGGGCCGGGGCTAACCGAAGTCATGGAGCTGCGCCATGGATGGCATGTATGGCGCTCCCAAGGGGATTACTCGCCACTTTCTTCGCTTCGCATCCTGCTTCGCTCGAAAGCCGGGGCTCGGCATCCTGCCTCGCCCGCTCAGCGGGAAAAAGGTCCACTGGACCTTTTTCTTTTCCGCTTCGCCCCTGTGGCTCGCCCCTTCGGGGCCAGCGCCGCTGCGCGGCGCTGTTCAAAAATCGCTCCCGGCGATTTTTGTCGAACCCTTCGGGTTCTCATCCCCTTGGGATGAGATAACATCCAAAACAAAAGAGGACCCATAAAGGGCCCTCTTTAGTTTTGGCGCTCCCAAGGGGATTCGAACCCCTGTTACCGGCGTGAGAGGCCAGCGTCCTAGGCCACTAGACGATGGGAGCGTGAGGAGTCGGCGCACCGCGCCGAAAGGGGTGTTATTATACGTGCGGGCCGACAAAGCACCAACAGATCGTTTACATACCGGCCATCTGATTAGGTGGAAGAACCATTAACAAC
>DATICK010000002.1:0-4846 GCA_035456865.1 Sulfuricaulis sp. | reverse complement strand
CTACCGCGTCGAGACGATTCCCGATCCGGATCACCCGGGACAATTCATATTCGCGCTCAGCATCGACGGCCAGCCGATCCAGCCGCCGGCCGACGTGCGTGGCCTGATGGGTTCCATCGTCCAGGACCTCGGGCATATTCCGGAAGATTATCTGGTGGCGGCGGGCTCCGGCGGCTACCACCAGGCCACGGAGGAAAAACGTCCCGAGGACGTGTGGAAGGGCAGTTACCACGAGGAAGGCGCGTTTCTCTACAACGAGTGGGACCACCGGCGCAATCATTATCGCAAGCACTGGTGCGTGCTGCGCGAACTCGACGTGCACCCGGACAGCGATCCGTTCGTGGCGCGCACGCTGCGCAAGTACCACGGCGTATTGCCGGCGCTGCGCCGGACCTTCGAGGCGCTGCGCGGGGAAAACAAGCTGCTCAAGAAGCAGATCAACGGCGATGACGTCGATTTCGACGCGCTCGTCGAGGCGCGGGCCGACATGCAAAGCGGCATGGAACTCTCGGAGCGGCTGTTCACCAAGCTGCACAAGTTCGAGCGCGACATCGCGGTGATGTTCATGGTCGACATGAGCGGCTCGACCAAGGGCTGGATCAACGACGCCGAGCGCGAGGCGCTGGTGCTGTTATGTGAAGCGCTGGAAATCCTCGGCGACCGTTACGCGATCTACGGCTTCTCCGGCATGACGCGCAAGCGCTGCGAGTTGTACCGCATCAAGCGCTTCGATGAGCCCTACGGTGACGACGTGCGCCGGCGCATCGCCGGCATCCGGCCGCAGGACTACACGCGCATGGGCGTGACCATCCGGCATCTCACCAGACTGTTGAACGACGTAGAAGCGCGCACCAAGCTGCTGATCACGCTCTCGGACGGCAAGCCCGACGACTACGACGGCTACCGCGGCGAGTACGGCATCGAGGACACGCGCATGAGCCTGATCGAAGCCAAGCGCGCCGGCATCCATCCATTCTGCATCACCATCGATGAAGCCGCGCGCGATTACCTGCCGCACATGTACGGCGCGGTGAACTGGGTGCTGGTGGACGAAGTGCGCAAGCTGCCGCTGAAGGTCTCGGATATCTACCGGCGATTGACGCTGTAGTCCCCTGCTTTCTGGAACATGTTAGGATGGCATCATCCCGCATGCATTCGTCCCGCCCACGATGAAATAAAAGGGGATCAGCGGGCGCTACCGACATGTTTAAACTGGACAAAAAGACGGTTCTCCTGCTCTTGCTGGCAATCGCGGTCATGGCCGTCATGGCCTATGTCCTGTACGCCACCGGCCTGATCGATTTGCTGACGAGCAAAAACCGCTTGCTGCAATTCATCAAGGAGAACCGCACCCACGCCGCCACGATTTTCATCGGCCTTCAGATCGTACAGGTCGTGGCTGCGCCGGTACCCGGCGAGGTGACCGGTTTTGTGGGCGGCATTCTGTTCGGGCCAGTGTGGGGTGTCGTCTATTCCACCATCGGGTTGACCATCGGCTCGTGGATCGCGTTCATGCTAGCGCGGCTGCTGGGCCGGCCTTTGGTCGAGCGCGTGGCCAGCCGCGAGACCCTCGAACGTTACGACTACGTGATGCAGCACAAGGGGCTGCTGCTCGCCTTTCTCATGTTTCTGATTCCGGGCTTTCCCAAAGATTTGTTGTGCTATTTCCTCGGCCTGGGTCACATGCGCCAGCGCGACTTTTTGCTTGTCTCCGCGACCGGCCGTCTGCTCGGTACGGTGCTGCTCACCATGGGCGGGACGTACTTCCGCGACGCGCATTACGGTGCGCTTTTCACCGTCGTTGGTCTCAGCCTCGCGGTCATTCTGCTCGTCATGATCTATCGCGATCGCGTTGAGCTGGTGCTCCGGCGGATATCGGGCGCTCTGCACAAGGAACCCAGAGATAAATCACCCCCCTCCGACTAGAGCGAGTGGCTTGCAAACAGCTTTGGCGCGCCGGACAATCCCGTTCCAATTGGCTGTCTTTCTACTCAACAGAGATTAACAGGACCCATCCATGTCAGCGCTGATTTGCGGTTCGTTCGCCTACGATACCATCATGGTCTTCCAGGACCAGTTCAAGAATCACATCCTGCCCGACAAGGTGCACATCCTGAACGTTTCGTTCCAGGTGCCGAAAATGCGCCGCGAGTTCGGTGGCTGCGCCGGCAACATCGCCTACAGTCTCAAGCTCCTCGGCGGCGAGCCGCTGCCCATGGGCACGGTCGGCAAGGACTTCGGTTTCTATGCCGAATGGATGGACAAACATGGCATCAACCGTCGTCACATCAAGGTTTGCGAGGACACCTACACCGCGCAGGCCTTCATTACCACCGACATGGATGACAACCAGATCACCGCATTCCATCCCGGGGCCATGAACCGCTCACACGAAACCCGCGTGAGCGATGCCAATGGCGTCAAGCTCGGCATCGTCTCACCCGACGGGCGCGAAGGCATGATTCAACATGCCCGGCAGTTCGCCGAGGCCGGCATCCCGTTCATCTTCGACCCGGGGCAGGGCATGCCGTTGTTCGACGGCGACGACCTGATGGCCTTCATCGAACAAGCCACGTGGGTAACGCTCAATGATTACGAGGCCGAGCTGATGCAGGAGCGCACCGAAAAATCCCTGAGCCAACTGGCAAAATACGTAAAGGGATTGATCGTCACGCTCGGCGCGCGTGGCTCCTGCGTTTATACCGACGGGCGCGTGATCGAAATCCCGGCGGTGCCGGTATCCGAAGTCAACGACCCGACCGGTTGTGGTGACGCCTATCGCGCCGGCCTGCTCTATGGCCTGGCGCGCGGCATGGACTGGGAGACCACCTGTCGCATCGCGTCGCTCATCGGTGCCATCAAGATCGCGCATCACGGCACCCAGAATCACCGGTTCACCCCGGATGAATTCGCCATCCGCTTCCGCGACAGCTTCGGATATAGTTGGTAGTCGCCGGCGGGGTCCAGCTCCTTCCGTCGGCTCGTGGAGGGAGGCCGTGACGTGGACAACAGACTTCCGCCGCTGATTCGGGCGTTGCTCGATCCCGCCGGCTACGACCATGCGGTGCAGAACATCCACGTGGTCGAAACGCATATTTCCTGGGTCCTCCTCACCGGCCCCTACGCCTACAAAATCAAGAAGCCGGTGAATCTCGGGTTTCTCGATTTCAGCACGCTCGACAAACGCCACTTCTATTGCGAGGAGGAACTGCGCCTGAACCGGCGTCTGGCGGAGGCACTCTATCTTGGCGTGATCCCCATTTCCGGCTCGCCCGCTTCCCCCCGGCTCAATGGTTCCGGCGAGGCAATCGAATACGCCGTCAAGATGGTCCAGTTTTCCGAAGAGGCGCGGCTCGATCGAATGCTCGCGCGCGGCGAGCTGCAACCGATACACATCGACCTGCTGGCGCAGGAGCTGGCCGCATTTCACGACCGGATAGCGATTGCCGGTAACGACAAACCCTTCGGCAATCCGGAACATGTGCGCGAGCCGGTAACACAGAATTTCACCCAGATCCGCTCACGCCTCGAGCCCCCGGATCAGCCGCAGTTGCAGCGCCTGGAAAACTGGAGCGCGACGGCCTTTGCTGAACTTCGCGAGACATTTGAAAACCGCAAGCGTCTCGGATTCATCCGCGAATGTCACGGCGACGCTCATCTCGCCAACATGGTATGGCTCGATGAGCGCGTGACGTTCTTCGATTGCCTCGAATTCAGCGACAACCTGCGCTGGATCGATACCATGAGCGAAGTCGCTTTCCTGACAATGGATCTCGACGATCGCGGGCGCGCCGATCTTGCCCGCCGCGCGCTCAATGCCTACCTCGAACATACCGGCGACTACGAAGGTCTTGCGGTGTTTGGCTTCTACCGGGTGTATCGCGCGATGGTGCGCGCCAAGGTTGCCTGTATTCGCTCATGTCAGGGTGACCTGAGCGATGAAGAAAAACGGCGGGTACGCGAGGAGTATCTCGGTTACGCGAATCTCGCCGAACGTTACACTCAAACACGGCGTGCTGCGCTCATCATCACCCACGGTCTGTCGGGCAGCGGCAAGACCTGGCTTTCGCAACAATTGCTGGAGAGTCTTGGCGCCATCCGCTTGCGCAGCGATATCGAGCGCAAACGCCTGCACGGACTGGCACCGCACGCGCGCAGCGGCTCGGCGATCGACAGCGGGATTTACACGGTCGAGGCCGGCCGGCGCACTTATGCGCGGCTGGCGGAACTGGCCCAGACCATCCTGCAGGCCGGACATCCGGTGATCGTGGACGCCGCCTTTCTCAAACGACATCTGCGCGACCAGTTGCGCGCCGTAGCCGAACGGATGCGCGTCCCATTCGCGATTCTCGATGTACAGACTTCGGAAAGTGTCTTGCGCGCGCGCCTGCAACAACGCGGCCGGCAATCGCGCGAGGCTTCCGAGGCGGACCAGGCCGTGCTTGATCGCCAGTTATCCACCCGGGAGCCGCTTACCGCCGATGAGCAAGGGGCCGCGCTGATCGTCGATGGCGGAGCGTCACTCAATATCGCAGTACTACAACAGAAGCTGCGCGCGTTGATCAGTCCCGGATGAATGACTCGCGCCCGCTTGGCCAGGTCAACCAGTACAGATGCTTGAGGTTTACAAAAAACTCGGTACCGTTGTGCTCTATCGCGTGGATCGACGAAACATATATAAGGTAAAGCCACCCACCCTCCGAGCTGTGGTTATAAAAAAATTGCAATCTTGACATCACCCACCTTATGGGTCTAAAACTACAACATATTGTGGTTGGCCAAGGTCATAGGCCCGATACCTAGTATTTCATCAAAAACCGGCACAGAAGTGCCTCACCAGACAGGC
>DATICK010000001.1:0-22335 GCA_035456865.1 Sulfuricaulis sp. | reverse complement strand
GGTGCCGCCAGCTCGCTGGGACGGTTGCAACCGCCGATTTGCCCTCGAGGCATTGGGACCAGAACTCATCCATGCCGGTGCCCAGGGAGCTGACGACACCAGCGCCCGTAATAACTACCCGCCGGTTCATACGGAGGTGGTTTCTTGCAGCTTCCTGTCGATGAAGGAGACGATGTCCTTAACGGTGATAAGCTCCGTCACCTCTTCGGGCGGCATCGTGCGCTGAAATTCATCCTCGAGTGCAACGTAAAGGGTCATTTGATCAAGTGATGAGGCCTGAAGGTCGGAGCGTATGGAGGCATCCAGCCTGATTTCGCTTTCCTTTCGATTCAAAATCTCGGCAATAACTTTAAACACGCGTTGCTGCACATTGACGTTCATGGAATTGCTACTCGGTTGGTTTGGGAAAGCAGTAATGACTGGCGTACTCATTGACGGCTGTGTTGGCTATATTGATGCAAGTTCGATGTGGCGCTTGGACCGCCAATCAGCCTGGCGATTGAGCGTCTCGTCGTGGGATGACAACCTGAGACTATCCGGTAGCGGGGCAATATCGATGTCGTAAACAGTCCGCCGCAGGTCAGAGTAATCAGCCGCACTGTCTACCCTCAATCGATCAACCCCTCCGGACATTGGATGGATTCGCTGCGCCGCTATGTACCGGTAGTAGACAACAAGACGCAATTCCTCGTCCGATAATCCGCCCGCCTTAAGCAGGAATCCATAATAGTCCACATAACCATGATAAAGCATCTTTTCGAGCCGCTCGCGCGCTAGATTAGAATGCGACCATGTAGAATGGGTGGCGTCGAAGCGGTCAAGGTTCTTTTCCGTAATAAGACCCTTTTTGCGGAAGTCATCGTACTGCTCGGTTCCTGGTATGGGCGTCAAAATGTAAAAAGAAGCCACCCTTGGATGCAGCGACTTTAATACGCTGAGGTGATGATGAATCTCGTCCTCGTTATCCTCGTCGAATCCGATGATGTTTGAGAAATGAGGACGAATGCCCGCTTCGTTGCACAACCGTATAATCTCGGCGTAGTGTTTCGGATGATTGTGGTGTTTCCCCGCCGCTTTGAGCACCTCGCGATTGAACGATTCGATGCCTACGAACATCTCAACGCAATTGGCGCGACCAAGCAATGATATTAATTCCGGATCCTTCGCAATCTGAGCATCGCATTGGCAGAAAAACCGGAGCTCTATATCCTCATCTATCATGGCATGCAACAGTTCCCGCACTCCGGGGAACTTGTTGAAATTGTCCGACACGAACATGATCAGTTTGACACCCGCGCGTTTCGCCCGCCGCAAACTCTCCAGCGTGCTTTCTATATCCGGACTGCGCACCTGCCTGCCCGAGATCTTGATAACGGAGCAATAATTACACTTATACGGACAACCGCGCACAGGATAGAGTCCCAATATGGGCGCTCCATATCGGGCCAAGTCAGTCGAACTCGGCGGGTTTATTACAACTGACGGTAATTGTTCCGCCCAGCGTCGTTCAGCACCATAGACGGGACGCAATTCACCCGCCACGGCATCCTCCAGGATTTCGCGCCAGATCAGTTCCGCCTCGGCCAGCGCGAAGCTCACGCCGCGGCCCTGGAGCGAAGTGGTGTCGCAGGTCATGGGGTGCGGTCCGCCAATGATGCAATGACGTACGCCATGATGGCGAGCGTAGGCAGTTAGATCCAGGGCCCGGTGAAACTGGTGAGATTGAACACCAACCAGTGCAATCAGCGTGGTGAAATCCGGATCATGGCGCAGTAAGCGAAGATAGTCGAGGTCCTGCCATACGTACTCGTCCACGGTGTGAACCGTGACAGGGACGTCGCCAATTCGCTCGGGTGTCAAACTGGCGATATGCCACAGGGTGGCATTTGGCATGTATCCCTTTTTGAAACGCTCCACCGAACCGTCTATCGCGTATTTGCTCGGTTTGATGAGAACTACCCGAAGCTTAGTCATGATGCTCCTGCATCAATACGTCCGTGTTCCGCGGTTTTTTCCTGACGCGTTAATGGTTGAAGTCTACCATAAAGTCAGACAGACACGACTTGATGCAAATCATGTTTCCATTGGTCCAGCTGAGTGGAAGAACGGGATCAGCAAGTCGCCAACCGCACACACGAGGTTATGTACCTTGAATAACCCGACCTTCGACAAGTGAAATTCGCGCCAAAAACTTCACATATGGCCAAGCACCATATCCGCGCGTCCGGGCACACCTGACCGGGGCAGGCATTTTCGGTTTTTTCAAGGAATCGAGCATGGCGTTTCTCCCGTTCCACCCGCTTCAGTCTGCACTATATGACCGAGCCCGACTAGGACCCGGTGGGCGCTCGGATGCGTGGTGTATCGCCGCGGACGGTGTCGCCACCTGCCCTTCCCGCTGCGGCCCGCAGCACGCGCGGGCAGAGCCATTGCGGATTTGCTATAAGAAGTAAAGGTTAATATGAATCATTCGGAGGGCGTATAAATGAATCAGAATCACAATATGTTCCCGCACAAGATACTACCGCTCGCCGTCGCCCTCGTATTGGGCGGATTCTCCGGCACCGCGGCGGCGGCGGGTTTTGCGCTGATCGAGCAGAGCGGCAGCGGCATGGGCAACGCCTTCGCCGGGGGGGCGGCCGCCATCGACGATGCCAGCGTCCAGTTTTTCAACCCCGCGTCCATTACCGAGTTGAAAGGCACGCAGTTCTCGGTCGCCGCTCATAGCGTTATGCCCAGCACCAAGCTTACCGATGCCAGCGCCAGGGAGACGACCCTGGGTAACATCCCCTACACCACCCCCGGCGCGGCCGAAGATGGCGGCGTGAATGCAATCGTTCCCAATCTCTACTTCGTGAGCGACATCAACCCGCAAACCAAGTTCGGCCTGGGCATCAGCGTACCGTTCGGTCTTTCCACCGACTACAGCAATGACTGGATCGGCCGTTATCACGGTATCAAATCCTCCCTGGAAACGATCAACATCAATCCCGTGCTCGCCTTCAAACTCAACGATCGGCTATCACTCGGCGGCGGCATCAGCGCGCAGCACGTCAGCGCCGAGCTGACCTCGGCGATAGATTCCGGCGCGATCTGCTATGCGCAGGTGCTTCGGCTCGGCGGCAATCCAGCGGTAAGCTGCGCGCCGGCCGGCCTGACTCCCGGCAATAACGCGACCGACAGCTATGCCAAGATCAAAGGCGACGATTGGGGCTACGGCTTCAATCTCGGTCTGCTGTACAAGCCCGTGGACGGCACACGCATCGGCGTCGCCTATCGCTCGTCGGTCAAGCAGAGCATCGAGGGTGACGCCACCTTCACCCGTTCGGCGGCGTTCAATGCGTTCCTGACAGGTGCCGGTTCCACCTTATTTACCAACACCTCCGACAACGCCGACCTCGATCTTCCGGCGACCCTCGCGGTGAGCGCGGCGCACGCGTTCAGCACGCAGCTCGAACTCATGGGCGACATCACCTGGACCCAGTGGAACAAGTTTAAGGAGCTGCGCGTGAAGTACGGCAACCCGGCACAACCCGATTCGGTGACCACCGAGGACTGGAGAAACACCTTGCGCTATTCGGCGGGCCTGTCGTACAAACTGGACGACCGCATGAAGCTGCGCGGTGGTGTGGCCTACGACCAGACCCCGGTACCGGATGACGAGCATCGCACGGTACGCCTCCCTGACAACAACCGGACCTGGATTGCGCTTGGGATGACTTACGCGGCCAGCAGTCAGCTATCGTTCGACGTGGGATATGCCCATCTGTTCCTCAAAGACAGCCACATCAACAATACCACGGAGGCCTCCGTGGCCCAGAATCTCCAGGGTACCTACAAGAACAACATCGATCTTCTCAGCGCGCAGCTCAACTACATGTTCTGAATCTTGAGCAGGTAATGAAGGACTCGGGGTTATCAGCCGTTGATCACCTCGTGCCGTCCTGCGGTTGAGAACCGCCACAACGACTTTACGCCTCTCGCGACGCTACGGTGATTTATCGCCCGCTATAGTTACTTGCAGACTTATCTTCGGCGTTCGCCCATTCCAGGATGTGTTCAGCGATTCTATCGAGTGACACTATTTCGCAAACACCGCCCTGGCGAATGGCCTGTTCCGGCATCCCGAAAACCACGCAACTTTTTTCATCCTGGGCGATGGTATGCGCACCGGCCATTTTCATCGCCTGCAAGCCGCGCGCACCGTCACCACCCATGCCCGTGAGAATAATACCCAGGGCATCAGCGCCGGCAATGCGCGCTGCGGAATTGAAAAGCACATCGACAGACGGGCGGTGCCGATTGACGGGTTCGTCCTCGAAAACCCTGACAGCATAGCCACCGCCTGCTCGCATGATCTCCAGGTGGTAACCGCCCGGGGCGACCAGCGCGACACCCTGCTTCAAACGATCGCCGCTTTTGGCTTCGCGGACTTCCAGTGCGCACTGATTGTTGAGCCGTTCGGCAAACGATGCCGTGAATTTCGGCGGCATGTGTTGCACGATGGCGATGCCGGGCGTGGCACGTGGCAGCCTCTCCATGATCTCGGCGATTGCCTGCGTTCCGCCGGCCGAGGCGCCGATAACGATTATGCCTTCGCGGGAAATTGGCAAAGTTACCGGAGATTGTCGAACCAGGGGCCCGGCGGAACGCGCCGTAGGCGCTGCGGCGCGTACATGCGCGCTGGCGGCGGTCCTGACTTTCTCGCGGATTTCATCCATGAGTTCATAGGTCATGCCATCACGCACACCCCCTTGCGGTTTGGCGACGAAATCCACGGCACCCAGATCGAGCGCGCGCAGCGTGGCGGCGGCGCCCTTTTCCGTGTGCGAGGACACCATGACCACGGGCAGTGGATGCAAGCGCATCAGTTTTTCGAGGAACGTAATGCCATCCATGCCGGGCATCTCGACGTCGAGAGTCAGCACGTCCGGCTTGAGCGCCTTGATCTTTTCGCGCGCAATGAGGGGGTTGGCGGCCGTTCCCACAACATGAATAGCCGGGTCCTCGTGCAGGATGGTTGTCAGCATCTGACGCATGACCGCGGAGTCATCGATGATGAGGGCCTTTATTTTCCTTGTTTCTTTCATGGCATCGCCAGTCTGGTATCCGTGATTGTGCTCGTGTCAGAAGAGCGTGACATCGCCATCGAGCTTCTGTTTCTTCAGGCTGATCAGGTAGACCATTTCTTCCTCAGCGGTGCGCTCTGCCTCGTTATTGCCGAGGTATTTGAGGAATACCTTGCCCGTGTGCGTGTGAAACAGTACTCGCCGCGGCTGATAGCCACCCACGTCTTCCTTCACAACAGGAATCTGTTCCGTTTCCAGAAACCGCCTAACAAAATCGATATTGCGCTGCGGAACGCCGTCGAGACTCTCGCGAATTTTGAGCACGTGGCCGCCACCGAAAACCTTGGCCTGAAAGCGGCGACGCTCGCCGCCGAGCTTCATCAATTGACTGATCAGCAGTTCCATGGCGTTGACGCCGTAGCGCGCGCTCGTCGGATTGTCCGGATCGGCGCCCACCGGCAACATGAAATGGTTCATGCCACCGATGCCCGATACAGGATCGTACAAACAGGCGGAGATACAGGAGCCTAATACCGTGTCCAGCAACAGCGGCTTGCTACTGGCATGCAGACCGCCGATGTTGATCGTGATTCGCGAGAGATCGCCGTCGAGATCCAGCGGGAGACGGTTTCCGTTAATGCGGTTGGGTTGCGCGGGTTTCATGATGTAATCTTCCCCCGACATTGGTAGATGCTATGACCCACCGGTTTGAAATAATCGACCAGGCCATAGATGGCCTCCGAATGACCTAGCATCAGATATCCGCCATTCTTGAGCATACCCGCCATGCGCCGGAAAAGTTTCAGTTGCGTTGGCTTGTCGAAATAAATGAGCACATTTCGACACAGAATCACATCGAACGGTGCCTGCATTGGCCAAGGATCGTCCTGCAGGTTGAGACGGCGAAAACGTACCAGCGATTTCAGCACAGGTTTGGCCAGAATCTCGCCCACATGGCTACCCTGTCCTTTTAGAAAATAGCGACGCAATAACGCCTCCGGAATGTGTTTGCCTTGTTCGTGGGAATAAACACCGTTCTCGGCGCGTGACAGGACGTCGGTATCGATATCGGTGGCAAGAATGCAGATATCCCGCTCGTTGAAGGATGGCATTGCTTCCAGGGCAGTCATGGCGAGCGAATAAGCTTCTTCTCCGGTCGACGCGGCAGCGCTCCACAGGCGGATCGGACGTTCGCGTTTCGGATTATTCCGGTACGCCGGAAATATTTCTTCAGTCAGAAATCGGAAGTGATGTGGTTCACGGAAAAAATCGGTTTTGTTGGTGGTGATGGAATTGATCATCGCCACCAGTTCAAGCCCGTCAGGATCGTTCTCGGTCAGAAGCCTGTAATACTCGGAATAGTGCTGCAGATTATGATGACGCAATCGCTTGGCGAGGCGCGAGCATACGAGCGCACGCTTGTGATCGGAAAGTGCAATTCCGCTGTGTGCGTGGATAAACTCGCGCAGATGCCGGAATTCCTTGTCCGTGATAGTCAGCAGGCTGTCGTCCAGCAAGGATCTGCTATTTTTTGAGGCGGTGTGGCTGATTACCATGGTTATTGACCCGGCACGATCCTTCTTGAAGGAAGATGGCTATCGCTGAATATTTCCCGGCATGGATTGCGCCTCGTACGTGCCGGGTCAATAACGAAAATCATTAATGATTTTTCGATTATTGAGGCGGCAAAGCGGTCTCGGCTCATGACCGCGGCGCGAATAGACCAGCTCAAATGTTCGGGTTGATTCATGCCGCCTCAATAATCCTGCGCCACTGCTGGTTTTGTTCGTGACGTGGCAGTTTTCTCGCCACGTCCCAGATTTATTGAAGACGGAGTCAGTCTAGAACTCCGTCCAGTCGCCTCCACCCGAACTGGCCTTCTGTGCGACAACCCTTGGTTTGAGGTACTGCACATTCCGGGCTTTGGCTGGCTTTCCCGGCGCGGTCGATTCCGACATCACGGATGAGCCTGTTGGCTTGCTGTCCGAAGCGGCCGTCTTCATTTTTTCACTCACACCCGCGCTAGAGACGAAATGCTTTACCACTTCGGCTTTCAGTGTGAAATGCGAGACCATGCCCATCATCTGTTCCGCCTGCGCCGCCAGTGATTGACTCGTGCCGGAAAGTTCCTCGACTTGGGCGGCATTGGACTGGGTAACGCCGTCCATCTGCATGATGGCCCGGTTGACCTGTTCGATGCCGGATGCCTGTTCCTGGCTCGAGGCACTGATTTCGGCGATGATCTCGGCCGTGTTTTTCACGCTTTCTACAATACTTTCCAGCGTCTTGCTGGAAGAGTTAACAAGTTGCGTACCGTCCTGGACTTTTTCCACGCTGTCCTGAATCAATGTTTTGATTTCCTTGGCCGCCGAAGCGCTGCGCTGGGCGAGGTTGCGCACCTCTGAGGCGACCACGGCGAAGCCGCGTCCCTGCTCGCCGGCACGCGCCGCCTCGACCGCTGCGTTAAGCGCCAGAAGATTGGTCTGAAAGGCGATCTCGTCAATAACGCTGATGATATCCGCAATCTTGGTGCCGCTGGCGTTGATCGCCTCCATGGAACGTTTCACGGAGGATGCCATCACCACGCCCTCATTCGCCGCTTCGCGCGCATCGAGCGCGACCTTGTCGGCCCGGAGGGCGTTATCGGCGTTCTGTTTCACCGTGCTGGTCATTTCTTCCATCGAGGCGGCGGTCTCTTCGAGCGAGCTCGCCTGTTCCTGCGCGGAGGAGGAAAGCTGTCCGGCCGCCGAGCTAAGTTCCTGGGAGCCGCTTGCCACCGATTCGGCGGCGCGCGAGACTTGCAGCATGCTTTCGTGGAACTCGTCCACCAGCACATTCAGCGCGCCGATAGCCTGACCGACCTCATCCCTTCTGTCGGTGAACAGGGAGACGGTAAGATCGCCATTGGCAACACGCTGCATGGCGCCGACAAGCCGATTAAGCGGTTCCGAGACCGTGCGTATGAAATAAATCGCAATTCCGACTCCCACGATCAGCGCCGCTAAGACGACGCCGATCGTGACCAGCCGGTATTTTTGATATACCGCCTGCGCCTTCTCGTACTGTGGTGCAACGCTGCTGGCAAGCGCCGTGTTGTCCTTGACGAGGACCTGTATTTCTTCAAGGGGGCTCATGACTTGGGCAAGGCTCCGTAGTCCGAGTATCCCGCCACCGAGTACCAATAACGTCATCAGGATCGCGGCGGCGATCATCTTGACACGCAGGTTCACACCCTTTGCATAGTACATTTCCATGACACACCTTCTTTTGCGATAACTCGCATGTTTACGACGTGGAAACATCCACCTCTTTTGCGTCTTTCTTGTCCAATAACTCCGGATTAATCAGTCGGTCGACATCCAAAAGAATGAGCAGCTTGCCGTCGATCTGAGCCAGTCCATTGATGAACTCTCGATCCTTTTGGCCTTCAAAATCGGGTGCGATACAGCGTTGCTCTTCGCTGACTTCGATTACATCGCTGACGGAGTCGACGACAAGGCCAGCCAATCTTTCGCTAATGTTCACGACCACGATGGCGGTGACGGCCGTGTAGGCGAGTTCCTCGATATTGAAGCGCATTCGCAGATCAATGACTGGGACAATCAGACCGCGAAGATTAAGCACGCCGCGTATGTAAGTGGGGCTATTGGGAATCGGAGTCACCTTTTCCCAGCCCTTGATTTCCTGAACCTTGAGGGCGCTGATGCCATATTCCTGCCCACATAATTTGAATGTGAGGAACTGTTCCTCGGTTATCGAGGGCTTGATTTTCTCGATCGTTGCGTGCGCGGTCTTCATAACATTACTCCTTGACTTAATCGTTCAATTCCAACGCAATCGGTGACGTACTTAATACTTACCAGCAATACCTTAGGCTAGGCTCCTGCTATCGACTTACGTTGAGCCGTTCCTGAAGGTGATTCTGCATGTGCAGCGGCAATCAGTGGACGCACATTGCCCGTATGTATCTCCGTTCTTGATTGGGCAGGATCAGACGCGGTTCCATTAGTACCGCTTTTTGATTCCGCCAGCGTGAATATATTCACCGCTTCATTCAGCCTTCGCGCCTGCTCTTCCAGAGCCGCTGCGGCAGCCGAGGCCTCCTCAACCATGGCGGCATTCTGTTGCGTCACGCCATCCATCTGTACGATCGCCTGGTTGACTTGCTCGATGCCGGCGCTTTGTTCGTTGGAGGCAGCCGCGATTTCAGCGCTGATATTGCTGACTTTCTTGATACTGTCCACGATTTCGCGCATTGTCCGACCGGCTTCATGCACCAACTTGGATCCGTTATCGACTTTGCTCACCGAGTCGTCGATCAGGGACTTTATCTCCTTGGCTGCATCCGCTGAGCGCCGGGCAAGGTTGCGTACTTCGCTGGCGACAACGGCGAAGCCCCGCCCCTGTTCACCGGCGCGCGCGGCCTCAACCGCAGCGTTAAGCGCCAGCAGGTTCGTCTGGTAGGCGATACCTTCGATCACGCTGATGATATCGACGATTTTCTTGGAGCTGTCGGTAATGGTGCCCATGGTGACGACAACCTGTTCTACGGTTGCCCCACCCTTGATGGCAATGTCACAGGCGTTGCTGGCCAGCTGGTTGGCTTGCATGGAATGTTCGGCATTCTGGCGAACCGTCGAGGTCAGTTCCTCGAGACTCGCGGCGGTTTCTTCAAGGCTGGAGGCCTGCTCCGAGGTACGTTGAGAAAGCTCGTCATTTCCAATGGTAATTTCCTTTGCGGCGATGGCGATTGAGTTGGCGCCGGTGCGCACGTTCGAGACGATGCCTGCGAGACTGGCATTCATCTCTTTCAGTGATTGCGACAATTGACCGGTTTCGTCTTTGGAATAAACTTCGACGCGGCTGGTCAGATCGCCGCTGGCAACCTGTTTGGCGATTCGCACTGCCTGCATCAAGGGACGCAAAATCAGTCGCCCCATGTATGCGCTGATCAGCATGGTGATTACACAGGCGGCCAGAAGGACGACTACGGCGATGTACAAGGACTGATTGAACGTCGCGATGGCATCGTTGTAGCTGGCTTTGGCCTGGCTCGATTCATACGCCACCAGATTAGTAAGGTTTACGATGAGTGTGTCATATGTGTAATCAGCCATTTTATGCATCTGCCCCATGCCGCGCTTGCTGTCCGTGCTGGCGACATTGATGGCGTCTGCCACGTCGGTTTTATACTTTCTCAGGCTGCTGACCACGGGATCAAGCAGGTCTTTCGACTGGCGGGAAAGACTGTTGTTAGCCGGATATGCTTCATTCAGTTCTGTGATGATCCCTTCGATGCTGTCCAGCTGTTCCTGAGACATTTCCTGGATGAGTTTACTGTCGTAGGTCGAAATCACGGTCAGCATGCGGTATACGCTCGAATGCACCATGGCAAGTTTTTGTGCCGCCTGAGTGCTCACCGAGAAATGGCTGAGCCGGTTTTCGTATATATCCACCAGGGCAGATTTTTCCATCCACATGGCAAAGATAGTCACAGAACCGAACAACAGGAAAAACAGGATGGCCGATGCCGGTCCAATAAACAGTTTGTGATATAAGCGCATTGTGGTGTCCCTGGTTATTTCGCAATAAAGAAGATTAAAACCCGTTGTCCATGCGTCCCGCCGGCGGCGTTTATTTCTGTTCCGGAATACCGTCTTGAAAACGATCTACCGCACATGGAGACATCACCGTCATCGTTCATTAAATGAATTGTTAACATCGCATCAGCCTCTGATTCCCAGAGAAGCATCGGGAGACGCTCCGCGCAATTCGATATACTTCGTCGCAGGAGTGTTCTCCTTGTTAGCGGTTTTGCGTTGGACTGAGCCCGCGTGTGCCATGCTGATCAGGCCTGCCACATCCAGAATCATGGCCACGCTGCCATCGCCCAGTATCGTCGCCGCGGAAATGCCTTCGACCTTGCGGTAGTGGGCGGAGAGACTTTTAATCACTATCTGCTGTTGACCCAGCAGATCATCCACATATAGCCCTGCCTTCTTGCCGTCAGCCTCGACGATAACAAGCAATCCCTGGGTAAAATCGGTGGAACGCGACTCGATGCCGAAAAGCTGATAGAGACGGATTAGCGGCAGATATTCATTACGCATACTGAACAATTCACCGCCGCCGACCGGACGACTGACCTGCTCGGGACGGATGCGCACCGATTCTATGATGCTTACCAGCGGCAATATGTAGGTGTGTGCGCCGACTTGCACACTCAGACCGTCCAAGATCGCCAGCGTCAATGGCAGGCGCACGGTAAAGCAGGCACCTCGACCGCTCTGCGACGTAATTTCCACGCTTCCACCCAGACGATGGATATTATTGCGCACAACATCCATACCGACCCCGCGGCCGGAGATGTCGTTTACCGTCTCGGCTGTCGTAAAGCCCGGAAGGAAAATCATCTCTTCAATTTCCTGCACCGAGAGCTTGGCGTCAGCAGCAATCAGGCCATTTTTGACGGCCCTGGAAAAAAGCCGGTCATGCCGCAAGCCACGACCATCATCGCGAATTTCGATGATGACGTTGCCGCCTTTTTGGTAGGCCTTAATTTCGATAGTTCCGGTTTCGGGCTTCCCGGCGGCAACACGCTCCGCCGGCGGTTCGATGCCGTGGTCCAGGCTGTTGCGCACCAGGTGCAGCAGCGGATCAATCAGATGATCAATCACGGTTTTGTCGATCTCCGTCTGCTCCCCGCTGATGATGAGTTCCACCTTTTTATCGAGCTTCTGGCTCATGTCATGTACAAGACGCGGCAAACGGTTGAAGGCGAAACTCAATGGCAGCATCCGTATACGCATGACGCTTTCCTGCAGTTCGCGGGTGTTGCGTTCCAGTTGCTCGAGACCGGCGAAAAGCTTGGAGAGATTGTCAAATGAAAAGTTAGCCGTCAGCTGACTCAGCATGGTTTGCGTGATCACCAGTTCGCCCACGGTGTTGATGAGCGCGTCGACTTTGGGCACGCTGACACGAAGAGTGTCGGTATGAGTGTCTATGGAGGCAACCGCCTCAGCGACGCTGCGCTGCGACAGCGTGGGTGCCGGCATCGTGTTGGGTGTGATTTCCAGATGGCACTCGTCCAGCACCCAGCTGAATACTTCAGCGATCGCCTCGCGCGTGGCGGGCCCGGCAAGCTCGACATTCCAGGAGAGATAACACTCTTCAGGATTCAGTTGTTCCCAGGACGGCAGGCGTGAAATATCAGCGGTTGTTTTCAGTTCTCCCAATCCGGCAAGCTCGCGCAGAATACGCAATGGGTCGTTGCCCGTGTGAAACATTCGCGGATTCGGCCGAAACAGAATGTGCCATAGCGTTGTCGTTAGCGCCCCGGCTTGTGTCGAGGGTTTCCCCGTTGCTGGCAAAACAGTGCTCTCGTTTCCCAGCCGTTCGAGCTGTACGCGCACCGCCTCAATGGCATTCTGGTCAGCCCCCTTTTCTGTCTTGGCCGCGATGATCAGGCTGCGCAGACAGTCCACGGCCAACAGCAACAGGCCCACCACGCGCCGGTCCGGCAACGAGCGGCCATCGCGCAGGGCATCGAGCCGCGACTCGAGCACATGCGCAAAAGCCGCGACATCGCCGAATCCGAAGGTACTGCTTCCGCCTTTGATAGAATGGGCGGAGCGAAAAATGGTATTGAGAATTTCAGGGTCG
This sequence comes from Sulfuricaulis sp., assembly GCA_035456865.1. GTDB lineage: Bacteria > Pseudomonadota > Gammaproteobacteria > Acidiferrobacterales > Sulfurifustaceae > Sulfuricaulis. The sequence goes on along the minus strand of DATICK010000001.1, from coordinate 9,604 downwards.
GCGCTCACGGTGTCTTGACCGCTTGCTGACGCCGTTTTTTCCAGACGCAGTAATTCGGCTTCCATGACCGACAGCCCTTCGAAACTCTCCTCGAAGAACGTCTGGTGAAATTGGCGCATGTCGATGGCCATGGCCTTATCCGAGCACCTTTTTCACCACGGTTAACAATTGTTCCGGATTGAAGGGTTTGACGATCCATCCGGTGGCGCCGGCAACTTTTCCCTGCTGGCGCTTGGCATCCTGCGATTCGGTGGTGAGCATGAGAACGGGTGTGAACTTGTACTCCGCCAATGCACGCAGGGATTTCAAGAGGGTAATCCCGTCCATGTTGGGCATATTGATGTCCGCGATCACCAGATCGACCTTTTTTCCCTCGAGGACTTTGAGCGCTTCCTGGCCATCCGAGGCCTGGATGACTTCATGCCCCACGCTATGCAGCGTGAAACTGATCATCTGGCGCATAGAAGCGGTATCGTCGACGGTAAGTATGGTTGCCATAGTGGCCTCCTTCAGAACAACTCCACCGCGGGCCCGTTATCCGTGGCCTGGTGGATTGTGCGCGGTTCCTGTACAGGGTTTTTAATCGGCTTTGTTACCGGTTCCGGCGCATGGTCGTCACGCATGCGTGACAGCCAGCGCTCGTTGTTCGGCAGGTTCTTGAGCAGGCTCTTGTCGAGATTGATTGTTTCCTGCATCAGGTGATACAGCGAGCGGCGCAGGTCGTCCATCGGTTCCAGCATGCCGCTCAGTTTCTGGCTGGTGATGTCGTGGAACTGCAGGGAAACGACGACGTTGCGCACGTCTTGCGCGATTTCCTTGCTGATCTCGTTGATGCAACTGACGGTTTCGGCCACTTCGCGGTTCTTGTCTTCCAGCGACCGCGTGAGCGAAACCACGTCCTCCTTGATCTGAAGAGCGTGTTCCATGTCAGCCGCGGACAGCATGCGCATATTGCCGTAGGTCTTGCTCAAGCCGGTTCTGACTTCCTTGAGGTGAACGCGTATGCGATCGCTGAATTCATGCGAGCGCTTGCTGAGGCGCCGGACTTCGGACGCCACGACCGAGAAACCGCGCCCGTGTTCGCCGACGCGCGCCGCTTCGATGTCGGCGTTCAGTGCCAGCAGGCTGGTCTGGTCGGCCAGTTTCTCCACGTCGAGAAGGAATCCGTCGATGGCCTGGGTACGGTTCTGGACACCGTCAAGTTCGCGCACCATGTTGACCGACAGATCCGCCACGCGAACGACCTCGTCGGCCATTTTGTTGAGCCGTTCATCCGATACCTGAATGAAATCTTTCAGCGACTGAGGGATGCCGTCGCTCGTGGCGCCTTGCGTGCCTTCGAGCAGTTCCATCGCTTGCCGTGCCTGAATGGTGGCCTTGTTGATCACCGCCTCGAAACTGCTGGCGATGGTATTGGCGGCCTGCTCGGTCTGCTTGATCACCGAGTAAATATCCTTGCGCAACACGAGCGCGGCTTCGCTGTAACGTTGTGCCACGTCCACCCAGCGACGCATCAGATCCTCGAGACGGCGACGCTGGTTATCCGCCGCCATGTTCTGCAACACTTCATCGACTTGGGGAATCTGTTCAATATCGTTGGATGGCGACATCAGTGCGTCGACTTGATCGAGCACCTGTTTTGCGTCGTGCCCGCCGAGCACTTCCTCTCCTTCCAGCGGCTTTTCCTCGTACTGCTTGCGAGCGTAAAACGCCAGGATGGTCAGCGTGAGAACGGCGCACAAACCGCTGCCCAACCCCGCCCACCAGGGTATGAACGGCACCGACCACGACAGGGAAACCGTCATGCCCACGACAGCCCACAGCCACCAGCGCGGCCAGGAGGCCGAGTGCGCCAGGACAGACGGGCTGAAAGAAAGCGGTCCGTTCATGATTTCATCTCAAGAATGGATTCAAGGCCGAGCCATTGTGCGGCCTGCTGCAAACCGGAAGACGGGCTTTGCCAGCTGATCGCCAGACCGCGTTCGCGGGCCGCACGGCAAAAACATGCCAGCACCTGCATGGCGGCGGCATCCAGACGTTCGACCCGGCTGCCGTCGAGCACCACTGGCGTGGCGCAGGCAAGCACCGTGCTCAGCTTTTCATAAAGCGTCTGGGCATCGACAACGCCGAGCACCGCCTCTAGCAACACATGCGTCGTATCGGCGGTATGTTCGATGTGAACCGGATCCATACTATTTCCTGTCACGACCTATCCTTTTCGTGGCCTCAGGTGGCCATGTACCTGCCGTTGCCCCGGGATTGGCCGGGGAACCTGCAAACACCCTCTCCACTAGTTATAGCAATAGCCGTGCCAGTCACGGGATTGCAGCAGGGGCGTCAGACGCGCAGAAACAGGGGGGTTAGCCGGAAAAACAGCGATAAGTCGCCATTTTTCACGACCGAGCAGGGTCTTCCCGGAAGACGGGATCGCCAATAAAAGCTGATCCCTGCTGATGAAGGGGGCATCAGGTCCGGTAACGGCAGGATATTACAGAGAACGGCAGTTCAGCGAGCCAGGTTGTTCAGGATGGCCTGTTTGACGGCACCCAACTCGGCCTTGACCTTGAGCATCGGTCCGCTGCTCTGTTTGATGGCCGTGTCGGGATCCTTGAGACCGTGGCCGGTCAGGGTACATACGACGCGGCTGCCCTCGGGGATTTTGCCGCGTTTGATGTCGTGCAGGGCGCCAGCGAGTGAAATGGCCGAGGCCGGCTCGCAAAAGACGCCTTCCTTCTGAGCCAGGAGTTTTTGCGCCGCCAGGATTTCTTCGTCACTGAATTTCTCAAACCAGCCTTGCGACTCCTTCTGTACCTGCCAGGCCTTGTCCCAGGATTGTGGATGGCCGATGCGGATAGCGGTGGCAACCGTCTCAGGGTTGTCCACCATCTTGCCGAGAATGAATGGCGCGGCGCCCGCGGCCTGGTAGCCCACCATGACCGGACGGTTGTTGCATATGCCGTGATCAGCGTATTCGCAGTAGCCCATCCAATGCGCCGTGATATTGCCGGCGTTGCCGACCGGCAAGCAATGGTAATCCGGCGCACTGCCCAACTCTTCGATTATCTCGAACGCCGCTGTCTTCTGTCCCTGGAGGCGGTACGGGTTGATCGAATTGACGATCGTCACCGGCGCTTCGTTGGCAACATTTTTTACCAGCGCCATACCGGCGTCAAAGTTTCCCTCAATCTGGATGACGACCGCCCCGTGGATCATCGCCTGCGCCAGTTTGCCCAGAGCGATTTTCCCATCGGGGATGACCACGAAGCAGGTGATGCCGGCGCGCGCGGCATAGGCCGCGGCCGCGGCCGAAGTATTTCCAGTGGAAGCGCAGATGATCGCGCGGCTGCCCTCTTCCACCGCCTTGGTCACGGCCATGGTCATGCCGCGATCCTTGAAAGAGCCGGTAGGATTCAGGCCCTCATACTTCACATAGATGTCGATCTGTCTGCCCAGCTCGCGAGGGATGTTGTTGAGGCGCATCAGCGGTGTGGCACCCTCGCCAAGACTGATGATGCGGGTATCGTCCGAAACCGGCAGACGGTCGCGGTATTTGTCGATGAGGCCGGTATAGCGACTGCCGAGATTCATGATCAATTCCAGTTGGGGTTCAGGTGCTCGAGGCGGATACGCGCCACGCTGCCTTCGATGGAAGAAAGCTTCTCTATGCGGGCAATGGCTTCGTTCATGTTCTTCTCCCGCACCCGTTGCGTCAGGATGATGACCGGCACGGTCTTTTCATTCGGGCGCGGTTCCTTTTGTAGGATCGACTCGATACTGATGTTGAGATCGGCCAGGATGCGCGTGACTTCAGCCAGCACGCCGGGTTTATCGAGCGCGTGCAGACGCAGGTAATACGAGGTTTCGACATCCTCGATCGGAAGGATTGGCAGATCCACGAGCGCGTCCGGTTGAAACGCCAGATGCGGCACGCGGTTGTTCGGGTCCACCGTCAGCGTGCGCACGACGTCCACGAGATCGGCAACCACGGCCGAAGCCGTCGGTTCGGCGCCGGCACCGGCACCGTAAAACATTGTCGGCCCGACGGCATCGCCTTTGACCAGCACCGCGTTCATGGCTCCATCCACGTTGGCGATAAGCCGGCGTTCGGGAATCAGCGTCGGGTGCACGCGCAGTTCGACACCGCCGTTCGTGCGGCGCGCGATGCCGAGAAGCTTGAGGCGGTAGCCGAGATTTTCGGCGTATTGCACGTCCATGCGGGTGATCCTGGTGATGCCCTCGGTGTAAGCTTGCTTGAATTTGAGCGGAATGCCGAAGGCAATGGCCGCCAGAATCGTGAGTTTGTGGGCGGTATCGATGCCTTCCACGTCAAATGTGGGATCGGCCTCGGCATAACCCAATCGTTGCGCTTCCTTCAGCGCGTCGGCGAAGTCCGCACCCTTGTCGCGCATCTCCGTGAGAATGAAATTGCTCGTGCCGTTGATGATGCCGGCCAGCCATTCGATGCGATTGCCCGCGAGTCCTTCGCGCACCGACTTGATGATGGGAATACCGCCGGCCACGGCGGCTTCGAACGCCACCATGACGCCCTTTTTCTGCGCCTGCGCGAAAATTTCGTTGCCATGTACCGCGATCAGGGCCTTGTTCGCGGTGACTACGTGTTTGCCGTTGGTGATGGCCTCGAGCACCAGAGCGCGCGCTGGTTCATAACCGCCAATCAGCTCGACCACCACCTCGATCTCGGGATTGCGCACCACCTCATACGGGTCTTGTACCAACTCGATGCCGGCGGTCGCGCACGGCCGCTTTTTCTTCAGGTCGCGTGCCGAGGCCTGGATGATGTTGATTTCGCGTCCGGCGCGGCGTGCGATTTCCTGTCCATTGCGCGCCAGCACGCTGATCGTGCCACAGCCGACAGTGCCGAGGCCGAGAATGCCTATTTTGACCGGTTTCATGAATTTGAATCGGGAGTAAGCACAGACGCGCACGGATAAACGCAGAGGCAAGAGGCAATCAACACGGCTTTCGTATCTGCGTCCATAGGTGTTTATCTTTGAAGGTTTAGTATTGTTTAGTTGTTCGCCAAGCGGGCGCCGGGCAGCACCTGATCTTTGCGAAACATCTCGCGGATAGACCGGACCGCCTGACGCGTACGGTGCTCATTCTCGATAAGCGAGAAACGCACATGCTCATCGCCAAACTCGCCAAAACCAATCCCGGGCGATACCGCCACCTTGGCATCGGTGAGCAATTTCTTTGAAAATTCGAGCGAGCCAATCGCACGGTATGGCTCGGGGATATGCGCCCAGACGAACATCGTGGCCTTCGGCTTTTCGACCAGCCAGCCGGCGGCGAACAGACTGTTGCACAGCACGTCGCGCCGTTTCTCGTAGGTCAGCCGGATCTCCTCCACGCAGTCCTGCGGCCCCTCGAGCGCGAGGATGGCCGCCACCTGGATCGGCGTGAACATACCGTAATCGAAGTACGACTTGATGCGTGACAATGCCGCCACAAGCTTGGTGTTTCCGCACATGAATCCGATGCGCCAGCCGGGCATGTTGTAACTTTTCGAGAGCGTGAAGAACTCGACTGCGATGTCCTTGGCTCCGGGCACCTGCAAAATGGACGGCGCTTTGTAACCGTCAAAGACAATATCGGCATACGCCAGGTCGTGCACCACCCAGATGCCGTGTTCTCTGGCCACCGCGATCACCTTCTCGAAGAAACCGAGGTCGACGCATTGTGTTGTCGGATTCGCCGGGAAATTCAGCACCAGCATCTTGGGTTTGGGCCAGGCCGTCTTGATGGCCTTCTCGAGTTCGGCAAAAAAATCCCCGTTCGGCACGAGCGGCACATGGCGAATATCGGCGCCGGCAATGACGAAACCGTAGGCATGAATCGGATAACTGGGATTTGGAACCAATACCGAATCGCCCTTGTCGACGGTCGCCAGCGCCAGATGCGACAGGCCTTCTTTCGAACCGATGGTGACGATGGCCTCGCTGTCCATGTCGAGATCCACGTCGTAGCGGCGTTTGTACCACTGGCATATCGCGCGACGCAGGCGCGGGATGCCGCGCGAGACCGAGTAGCGGTGCGTGTCTTCACGCTGGGCGGCCTCGACGAGTTTGTCGACGATATGCCTGGGCGTGGCGCCGTCCGGGTTACCCATGCCGAAGTCGATGATGTCATCGCCGCGACGGCGCGCCTGCGCCTTGAGATCGTTGACGATGTTGAAGACGTAGGGCGGCAGCCGCTTTATGCGCGGAAAGTCGTCGTTTTGTGACATGCTTTTAGCCGGGCTGGTATAGTAAAGGCTTGGCGCCAAGATATTGAATACGCATGCATTATAGGGCTTTCGCTACAGCGATGGAACATGTGAACCGCCGGCAGCCATGAAAATTCATCTTGAATCCGGTATTGGGCAGAACCTGATCCGTGCCTATGCGCCCGGCCGCATTACCATCAACGAGGAAGTCTATACCGCCAGCCTGATCGTCACGCCTCGTCAGGTCGTCGCGGAGTGGCCGCCGGTCAGTTTTGCCGACTTGTTGGCGGGGCACTTTGAAATGATTGTCCCCCTGCGACCCGAGGTGGTGATTCTGGGCACGGGTTCGCGGCTGCGGTTTCCCGCGCCGAGTCTTACCCGTTCGCTGGTGGAGGCGGGAATCGGGATCGAAGTGATGGACACCGGCGCCGCGTGCCGCACCTACAATTTCCTGATGAGCGACGGCCGGCGGGTAGCCGCCGCCCTGCTCATGATCGAGGAACTAGAACAGAGAGTCGACTGAGTAACCGGCTTTTTCCAGGATCACGCGCAGACGCTTCAAAGCCTCAACCTGGATCTGGCGCACCCGCTCGCGCGTCACGCCGATGTCGGCGCCGACCTCCTCCAGCGTGGATATCTCGCGGTGGTTCAGCCCGAAACGGCGTTCGACCACCTCACGCTGTTTGTCGTTGAGTTCATCCAGCCACTGCTGAATCAGCTGCTGCAGGTCGTCACGCTGCAATACCTTCTCCGGATCGGGCGTGCGCTCGTCGGCGATGGCATCCAGCAGCGAGCGGTCGGGATCGTCATCCAGCGGGGCGTCGACTGAGGCGACGCGCTCATTGAGACCCAGCATGCCTTTGACGTCTTCGACAGGCTTGTCGAGCAGATTGGCGACCTCTTCCGGCGACGGCTCGTGATCCAGTTTCTGCGCGAGATAACGCGCCGCGCGTTGATAGATATTGATCTCCTTAAGCACATGCACCGGCAGGCGAATGGTGCGCGTCTGGTTCATGATGCCGCGCTCGATGGTTTGCCGTATCCACCAGGTCGCATAGGTGGAGAAACGGAAGCCGCGCTCGGGGTCGAACTTTTCCACCGCGCGAATCAGGCCTAGGTTGCCTTCCTCGATGAGGTCGAGCAGCGAAAGGCCACGATTCATGTAACGGCGGGCGATTTTGACCACAAGGCGCAGGTTGCTTTCGATCATGCGCTTGCGTGCCTTGCCGTCGCCTTTCTGCGCCTTGCGCGCAAAAAAGACCTCCTCCTCGGCGGACAGGAGCGGCGAAAAACCGATCTCCTTGAGATAGATGCGAGTAGCGTCTGCGTGCGAGTAGTACACGTCGCCCGATTCGCGTCCGCTGGACTCGGCCTCTTCGTTTTCAGCCGCCGCCTTGGGGGCCGTTTCCTCGGAAACCTCTTCTTCGGCTTCCTCGGCCGGGGCGATGGTCTCGTCGTCGATCTCTTCGGCTTCGGGCGATACCTTGATCTCGTCAGGCGATTTGGCTTTGGTTTTGCCCTTTTTGACGGGGGCGCGGGACGGTTTGCGTGGTGGCATAATTACTTTCTGGGAAGATAGTCCTGCGGGTCCACCGGAGCACCGCGGTATCGAACTTCGAAATGCAGCTTGGCCCTATCGGCGCCAGTACTGCCCATGTCGGCGATTTTCTGGCCCCGTTTTATCACATTCCCTTCCTTGACGTAAATCCTGTCGCAGTGGGCATATGCGCTCAGAAAATCGGCGTTGTGTTTGACGATGATAAGCTGTCCGTAACCGCGAAGTCCACCGCCCTGATACACGACTTGTCCCGCCGCCGCCGCGAGGATCGGTTGGCCTTTACGGCCGGCGATGTCAATGCCTTTGTTCGGACCGTTGGCGGAATATCGCTCCAACAACGCTCCTTCCGCCGGCCATATCCAGTCGAGCTGTTTGGCCGCGCCGGCGGGTACATCTTGCTTGGCAGGCGATTGCGGTTTTTCCACCGCCGCTTTTTTCTTTTCCGGTGCTTTTTCGGCCGTCGCGCGCTGATTCGACGTCGGTGGCAATGGTTTCACCTCCGGACGGTTCGCCTGATCCGCGCCCGCCGGTGGAATCAGACGCAGTTTCTGTCCAGGTTTGATGACGTACGGCGGGGCGATGCGATTCCATCTTGCCAAGTCGCGGTAATCGCGTCCGGATTCCCAGGCAATACTGTAAAGCGTATCGCCAACCTGCACCTCGCGGTATCCGGCTTCCGCGTATCGCAGCGGGGTACCCTGCTCGCTGACGGGCGCCAGGGGAAAGGCGCAGGAAGAAAGCAGCACCAGCATGAAAGCCATTCCCCATCTAAAGGGGGCCATTCGATGGATGTTGAACGGCGCATGCGCTGTTCTCAGGTGGAATCTCTCACGAGCGGAACGAAATTGACGAGTTCGAGGCGTTCCTGGGAAAACCCTTTGTCCGTGTTTTGAACCAGCAACAATTCCTGCATAGCCGGCCCGCCGACAGGGATGATAAGCCGGCCACCGGGCGCGAGTTGCTCGAGCAGGGCCGGCGGAACTTCCGCGGGCGCAGCGGTGACGATAATGCCGTCGTAGGGGGCGTGCTCCTTCCAACCCCAGCTGCCATCGGAGAGCTTGATCTGGACGTTGCGACAGCCGAGTTCGCGCAGCCGCTTGCGCGCCAGTTTCATCAGCGGCTCGATCCGTTCCACGGAATAGATTTCGTCCACCAGCTGGGCGAGCACTGCCGTCTGATAGCCGGATCCGGTGCCGACCTCGAGGACCTTTTTCAGGCGCCCGCCGGCCAACAGAGTCTGGGTCATGAGTGCCACGATATAAGGCTGTGAGATAGTCTGCCCCTGGCCGATAGGCAGGGCCGTATCTTCGTAAGCGCGGGTGGCGAGCGCTTCATCCACGAAGAGATGACGCGGCACATTGCGCATCGCCTCGAGAACCCGTTCGTTGCTTATCCCCTCTTCGCGCAACCGCTGGATAAGCCGGTCACGGGTTCGCTGCGAGGTCATACCGATGCCGTGGACGTTCATGCTCACCGGAAATCGTTCTGCACAGAAGTTTCCTATATTTTCTTGAGCCAGGCAGAGACCTGCTCCAGCGCAGTATAACGGGTCAGATCGACATGCAAAGGGGTTATGGATACGGCCTGGTGTCGTAAGGCGTAAAAATCCGTTCCCTGTCCCGCGTCAGCCTCCGGTCCGGGAGCGCCGACCCAGTAAACCGAATTGCCATGGGGATCGGCGGCGCGGATCACGGGCTCGGCCTTGTGGCGGTGTCCGAGACGCGTGGCCTCGTAACCGCTGAGTTGCTCGAACGGTACATCCGGCACATTGACATTCAATATGGTATCCGCGGGCAAGGGATCGCGCTTGAGTTTATCCA